>NZ_RZPI01000128.1:0-10172 GCF_003998715.1 Mesorhizobium sp. M7A.F.Ca.CA.002.15.2.1 | reverse complement strand
AAGCCTGGCGAGCGGCGGATGATGCCCGACGCCACGAGGGTCGGAGTTTAACCCGCGATCTTGCCGCCGAGCTCATCCTCGATGTGAGCGCGGATGATCTCGTCAAAACTCTTTTCGGCGCTGAAGCCGAGCTCCCGCGACCGCTTTGCCTCGAAGCGCGTCGGCCAGCCCTTGACGATCGCCCAGATCGTGTCATCCGGAACCTCGCGGATCAGGCTTACCGCCTTCGGCCCGGCGATGCGTTCCAGCGCCTCGATCTGCTCGCCGACGGTGACGGCGACGCCGGGCATGGTCAGATTGCGGCGTGGCCCGACAGCGCTGCCGTCGATCCCCGCCGCATGGATCAGGAAGTTGACCGCCGAGCGGGGGCTGGCATGCGTGTGCACGACCGAGCGCGGCACCGGCAGGATCGCCTCATGGCCGCTCAACGGCTCGCGGATGATGCCCGAGAAGAAGCCCGACGCCGCCTTGTTCGGCTTGCCCGGCCGCACGCAGATGGTCGGCAGCCGGATGCCGATACCGTCGAAGAACCCGCGCCTGGAATAGTCGGCCAGCAGCGCTTCGCTCATCTGCTTCTGGGTACCATAAGAGGTCAGCGGCGTCGGATGGAAGTCATCGGGAATGACGTCCGGGAACGGCGCGCCGAACACCGCGATCGACGAGGTGAAGACGACGCGCGGCGCAAAGCCCGCCACCCGGATGGCATCGAACAGGGCGCGCGTGCCATCGAGATTGACGCGGTAGCCGAGTTCGAAATTCGCCTCCGCCTCGCCGGATACGATGCCGGCGAGATGAAAGACGACGTCGGGGCGCGATGCGACCAGGCGCTCGGTGGCACCCGCTTCGGCGAGATCGCCGGTGTGCAGCGTGACGCTGACGCCATCCAGGCTCGGCGCCTGTGGCGGCACGATATCGTGGAGATCGAGCGCGGTGATCTTGCCCCCGCGCAGCGTCCCGTCCTTGGCCAGCCGGGCGATGAGCTTGCGGCCGACCATACCCGCGGCGCCAGTGATCAGAATGCGCATGTCGAAGATCCCTTGCCTATTTACCCTGGTTTTTGCGCTGGTTGCGGGCGCGCAGCCAGAACACCGAGAAGAACGCCAGCACGAAGACGATGCCAAAGGCGCCGGCCAGCACAGTGGAAAGGCTGCCGAGTGCCAGCATCACGGTCGGCAGATAGTAGGCGCCTATACCGAACAGCAGCATGATCCACGCGGCAGCGATGACCGCGTTCCTGGTGTCGCGGTCCATCATGCCGCGTCCGGAGGATGGGCGTTCGTCAAGCTGGTTTTCAAGGTTTTGCAACTCCTGAGGCAGGACGATCGACATCGATCGATCCGGTCCTAGTGATGGTGGTCGTGATATGCAGCCGCTTCATGCTCGTGCCCGTGGTCGTGCTCGTCGCCATCGTCGGCGCATTGCCCGAATTCCGGTTCCACGGTGGCATGGCTGATGCCGTGCTCGCTGGCAAGCCGCTTCTTGACGGCACTCACCGCCTGATGCGCATCGACGCCCTCGTCTAGACAGGCATGCAGCGTCGCCATATTGCTGGTCCCGTCGAGCGACCAGACATGCATGTGGTGCACTTCGCGTACACCGTGGATCGTCGTCTGGATATCCCTGGCGATCAGATCTCGGTCGAGGCTTGGCGGCACGCCCTCGAGCAGGACATGGGCGGCCTCCCGCATCAGCGACCACGCCGTGTAGAGGATCAGCAGTGAAACCAGGACCGACAGGATCGGGTCGATCGGCGTCCAGCCGGTCGCCAGGATGACCAGCGCCGCCGCGATGGCCGCCGCCGAGCCGAGCAGGTCGCCAAGCACATGCAGGATGGCGCCGCGCATGTTCAGGCTCTCGCGGTCGCCGCCATGCAGCACGAAGAACGAGCCGAGGTTCACCAGCAGGCCGAGGATCGCCACCACCAGCATCGGCCCGCCAAGCACCGGCGCCGGCGCCTGCAGGCGTCCCCAGGCTTCATAGACGATCCACAGCGCGATGACGAAGATGGCGATGCCGTTGGTATAGGCCACCAGCGTCTTGACCCGGCCGAAGCCATAGGTGAGGCGAACGGTCGCCGGCCGGCCGCCAAGATGAAACGCATACCAGGCAAGGCCGAGCGCGATCGAATCGGCGAGCATGTGGCCGGCATCGGCCAGCAGCGCCAGCGAGCCCGTGAGGATGCCGCCAAGCGCCTCGGCGACCATGAAGCCGCCGGTCAGGCAGGCTGCGATCAGAACGCGTTTCTTGTCGGTCGAGCCATGCACATGACCAGGGCCGTGACCGTGCCCGGTGTGATCGTGGGTATGTGCCAATAGTGAACTCCTAAGCGCCGAATTCCGCGCGAAAATCCTCGAGCCGTCGCTTCTGCCGGCCGTCGCCATCGAAATTGGCCGGATCGAGCCACGCCTCATAGGCACTGCGCAGCGCCGGCCATTCCTTGTCGATGATCGAATACCACGCAGTGTCGCGGTTTTCACCCTTGACGATGAGATGCTGGCGGAAAATGCCTTCGAACTTGAAGCCGAACCGCTCGGCCGCCCGCTTCGATGGCTCGTTGCGGTTGTTGCACTTCCATTCGTAGCGGCGATAGCCGAGCCCGTCGAAGATGTATTTCATGAACAGGAACTGCGCTTCGGTTGCTCCCGGCTTGCGCGAGATGAGCGGTCCCCAATAGATGTTGCCGATCTCGATGACGCCGTAGGCCGGATCGATGCGCATCAGCGTCTGGCGTCCGGCGACCTTGCCGCTGGCCTTGTCGATGACGGTGAAGAACAGCGGATCCTCGCTGGCCTCGACTTTGTCCAGCCATGGCTGGAAGGCGGCGCGGGTCTCCGGCGGATAATCGGGCAACCAGGCGAAGCGGTCGTCGATATCGGACACGGAGGACGCTTCATAGAGGCCGTCGCCGTGTTTTGCAGCGCTCAGCGGTTCAAGCCGGACGTATCGACCGTCGATGGTCTTGCGTTCAGGCCGCGGACGCGGTTGCCAATCCCTGAGATTTTCCGACACCGAATGCTCCAATCCGTTTGACTTTTGCGGGCTGAGGCTCACAAAAACGCGACCCAACAGCAAGAACCACACGGACGGGAAAAATGCTCCACACGATTTCGGCCTTCGACCGCCTTGGCGAGGAAAACGCCTTCGCCGTGCTTGCGAGGGCCACAGCACTTGCCCAACAAGGCCGCGACATCGTCAATCTCGGCATCGGCCAGCCCGACTTCAAGACGCCGCAGCACATCGTCGAGGCGGCGATCAAGGCGCTGCGCGACGGCCATCACGGCTACACGCCGGCCAATGGCCTGCTGGCGACGCGCGAGGCGGTGGTGCGCCGCACGCTGACCACCACCGGTGTCGAGATATCGCCCGAAACGGTGATGATCCTGCCCGGCGGCAAGCCGACCATGTTCGCCGCGATCCTGATGTTCGGCGAGCCCGGCGCCGAGATCCTCTACCCGGACCCCGGCTTTCCCATCTACCGCTCGATGATCGAGTTCACGGGTGCGGCACCCATTCCCGTGCCGATGCGCGAAGAAAACGGCTTTGCCTTCTCGGCCGAGGAGACGCTGGCGCTGATCACCTCGAAGACCAGGCTGCTGATCCTCAACTCGCCCGCCAATCCGACCGGCGGCGTCACGCCTCGCGCCGAGATCGAGAAACTGGTCAAGGGGCTGGAGGCGCATCCGCAGGTCGCCATCCTCTCCGACGAAATCTACGACGTCATGACCTATGATGGCGAGACGCATTGCTCGCTGCTCGGCTTTCCCGAAATCCGCGACCGGCTGATCGTGCTCAACGGCTGGTCGAAGACCTGGGCGATGACCGGCTGGCGCATGGGCTGGTCGATCTGGCCGAATGGCGACAAGGGCGCCCATCTCTACGACAAGGTGCGCAAGCTGGCGGTCAATTGCTGGTCCTGCGTCAACGCGCCGAGCCAGTTTGCCGGCATCGCCGCCATCGACGGCCCGCAGGACGACGTCGACGAGATGATGCGCGCCTTCGACCGCCGCCGGAAGATCGTCGTCGAGGGACTGAACGCCCTGCCCAACATATCCTGCATCACGCCCAAGGGCGCGTTCTACGCCTTCCCCAACGTCTCGAAGACCGGCTGGAAGGCCAAGAAGCTCGCCTCGGCACTGCTCGACGAGGCCGGCGTGGCGCTGATCGGCGGTCCCGATTTCGGCATTCTCGGCGAAGGCTATATCAGGCTCTCCTACGCCAATTCCGAGGAGAACATCTTGCGCGCGCTGGAGCGGATCGGAGCGTTCCTGGCGAAGTAGGCTTCAAAGCAGGCCGGTGGCCTCTTTCCGGGTGGTTGCGGCTGGCGACAATGATGGTGTCATGATCTGTCCGGACACGCACGGCCAAGGCTGGGCGGGCGTGTCGGGAACCGCTACGCTCCCTGGATCAGGATCGAAGCAGGTGACATAAAATGTTCTACGCAATCCTTGCCTATCACGTGGAAGATGCGATCAAGGCGCTGACGCCGCAGGAAGATGCAGCACTTATGGCCGACCTGCTGAAGATCAACACCCGGCTTCATGAGGAAGGCACGCTGGGGCCGTCCGCGCGTCTGGGCGCAACACAGGATGCCATCACCCTGCGCGGCCCGGGCGACGGTGTGATCATCGACGGTCCTTTCGCCGAAACCAAGGAACAGTTGCTCGGGCTCTATGTCGTCGACTGCGCCACGCGAGACGAGGCCATCGCGATCGCCCGCGACCTTCGCCGCGTCAATCCCACCGCCGTTTACGAGATCAGGCCCATTCTGCTGTTCAAGCCCGGCGTGCCGCTGGCCGGGAAATAAAACCATCCGGCTGGGTCCCCGCTGCTTCGCAGCGTCCCAGCGTTCGCCGGCCTTTCATCGTGCCACTGGCACGATGAATTCGCTTACGCGAACCGGGCTGCTCACCCACGCCCGACAAACGGCATCTTGGTCGCCATCACGGTCATGAACAGCACGTTGGCGTCGAGCGGCAGGCTGGCCATGTGGACGACGGCGTCGGCGACGCGCTGAACATCCATCACCGCTTCGGCTGCGATCGAGCCATTGGCCTGCGGCACACCGACCGTCATCGGCTGCGCCATGTCGGTCAGCGCATTGCCGATGTCGATCTGGCCGCAGGCGATGTCATAGGGCCGACCGTCGAGCGCCAGCGTCTTGGTCAGTCCGGTGATGGCATGCTTGGTCGCCGTGTAGGGCACCGAGCCCGGGCGCGGCGCATAGGCCGACACCGAACCGTTGTTGATGATGCGGCCACCCATCGGCTTCTGCTTGCGCATGGCGCCAAAGGCGGCACGGGCGCACAGGAACGAACCGGTGAGGTTGACGCCGACGATATCGTTCCACACTTCGACCGGTATCTCGTCGATCGGCGTCGATTTGTAGCCCATGCCGGCATTGTTGAAGAGCAGGTCGACACGGCCGAAGGCCGCCGCCACGGTCTCGAACAGATCGTCGACCTCGCCTGCCTTGCTGATATCGCAGGCAACCGCCAGGGCCTTGGCGTCGGTGGACCCGGCCTCAGCCACGGCTGCATCCAGCACGGATTTGCGGCGTCCGCAGAATACCGTGTTCCAGCCGGCCCTGAGCAGCGCCGTGGCGACGCTCTTGCCGATGCCCGTGCCGGCCCCGGTGACGATGGCGGTTCTTTGCTCGGTCATGGCTATTGTCCTCCGGCAGCGCTGCGCTTGCTCGACTGATTTTGGGGGGTTGGCTCGAAAAGGAAGGCATCGCAAATGACGGCGGCGATGGCAAGCGTGTCCATCCGGCCGGACCGACAAAAAGGGCGGCCATTGGCGACCGCCCCTGATCTGAACCGGGCTTGGGAGGAGGAAAAGCCGATCCGACTGTGTTGAATGATGCGCTTGCTGGGTTAATGAGCGGTTAACCCGGAAAGTGCCCCCTGTGCCGTTTTGGCCTACCAGCGCGGATTGGGTGACGTCCCGGCCTTGGCCGGCACCTTGGCCGCCGAAACCGTCGCCTCGACATGGTCGACCAGCGCGTCCGGCAGGCCGAGCCGGCCGGCAAGCAGGTCGAGATAACCGCGCTCGGCGCGTGTGTCGGGATCGATGGTCAGGCGCGACGCCGTGTAGAGTTCGAGCTTCTGCGCATCGGTCTTGGCGCCGGCCACCAGCGTGTCGAGGTCGAGCGGGCTTGCCAGCTCCGCCATCAGGAACTTTTCGGCGTCGGAGCCTATGCCGGCCAGGCTGAGCTTGCCGGCGATCTTCTGGCGCTCTTCATCGTCGATATGGCCATCGGCCTTCGCCGCCGAAATCATCGCCCGCACCAGGGTCAGCGTGAATTCGTCCTCGCCTTGCGGCGCCTGCGACGGGTGGAAGGGGGTATCCTTGGGCGGCGGCAGCAATTCCGGTTCACCGGCCGCCGGTGCTTCCGCGGGCGCGTTGCCGGCCTTGTAATTCTGGTAGGCCTTGTAGGCGAGGCCGCCGATCGCGGCCAGTCCGCCAAGCTTCACCGCGGCGCCCGTCACGTTGCGGCCAGTACCGGTTCCGAGCAGCACCGCGGCCAGCGCACCGGCGGCCAGCGGATTGTCCTTGGCCATCTGCACGGCCTGCCCCGCCTTGTCGCGAACGGTGCCGCTGGTGCCGGGGATTTGCGAGCCGAGCAGATCGTCGAGAAGCTTCTTGGGATCGAACATTCAGTGCCTCCAGGATTTGCCCGGCCAACGGGCGGGTTTCGAACGTCGAAGACGTAGGTCCCGAAACTTGACATTGCAATGACAGGCAGCCGCTTTGCAGCAGCACGATGCTGGATCAGGAGCCGATATGCGGCCCCCTGCCCCGCGCCTGCGCAAGCTCGACCTGGCGCTGGCGCTCGGCATAACGCTGGCGGTCCTCGTCCGAACGCGCATCGAAGCAATGCGGGCACGAAATACCGGCAGCGAATTTGGGCGACGTCAGCTCGCCCGGCGTCAGCGGGTGGCGGCAGGCGCGGCACAGTTCCGCGTCGCCCTCGGCAAGGCCGTGCGACACCGAAACCCGCTCGTCGAAGACGAAGCACTCGCCTTGCCAGAGGCTCTGTTCGGCCGGAACCTCCTCGAGGTATTTGAGGATACCGCCCTTGAGATGGAAGACATCCTCGAAGCCGAGCGATTTGACATAGGCGGTTGCCTTTTCGCAGCGTATGCCGCCGGTGCAGAACATCGCAACCTTGCGGCCTTCGAGCTCCGCCCGGTGCGTTTCCACCCAGGCCGGGAACTCGCGAAAGCTTGCGGTGGCCGGGTCGATCGCACCCTTGAACGTGCCGATCGACACCTCATAGGCGTTGCGCGTGTCGATGATGACAGTGCCGGGCTGCGAAATCAGAGCGTTCCAGTCGGCCGGCGCGACGTAGGTGCCGGCACTTTTCGAAGGATCGATGTCATCGACACCCATGGTGACGATCTCGCGCTTCAGCCGCACCTTCATGCGATGGAACGGCATGTCCGCGGCCGCGCTGTACTTGACCTCGAGTCCGGCAAGCCCTTCGATGGCTTCGAGATACGCGATCAGTTCGGCAATTGCCGTCTCGCTGCCGGCGACGGTGCCGTTGATGCCTTCATGCGCCAGCAGCAGCGTGCCCTTTATGCCGCGCCCGCAGCAGAATGCGGCGAGCGGCGCGCGCAGTTCTTCGAAAGCGTCGAGCCGGGCAAACCGGTAGAGCGCGGCGACGCGAAGGAGTGGAAGTGATGTCATCGCCGAAGCCACTAGACGCTCGAGCAAGCCGATTCAAGGCAAAGCAGGCATCCTGTTCGGCGGGTCACTGGCGCAAATCTGCACCATGGGTGAATTTGTACCATAGCTGAGATCAGGGAGTCAAGAAAAAATTCCTATCCTGAAAAGCCACCGGGACCAAAGCTGTCGGCACCATCGAGCCGGCAGCCACCCTTGTCAACTTGGGCTTGGCGAGTATGGGCGACGCGTGACATCGCGACACGGCCGGTTTCGTGGACAGGAAAACGGCCTTCTGCTAATCGGTTGAATTGTCCCACGCCACGGAGAGACACATGCCCAGCAAGACCGAAAAACTTCTGTCGCTCCTCAACGGCCAGCCCGTCATCCCGGTGCTGAAGATCTCCGATGTCGCCAATGCCGTGCCGCTGGCCCGCGCTCTGGCGCGCGGCGGCCTGCCTGCGATCGAGATCACGCTGAGGACCGCCGACGCGCTGGAAGCGATCCGGCGGGTCGCTGGTGAAGTCGAGGAAGCCATCGTCGGCGCCGGCACCATTCTTGATGCCAGGCAGTTCGAAGAGGCGGCCGCCGCGGGCTCGCGCTTCATCGTCAGCCCCGGCATCACCCGCGAGCTTCTGTCGGCAGCCGCCGCCAGCGATGTTCCGCTGCTGCCCGGTGCGATCACCCCCGGCGAGATCATGGCCGCGCGCGAAGCCGGCTTGCGCTTCCTGAAATTCTTCCCGGCCGAGCAGTCGGGCGGCATCGCTTCGCTGAAGGCCTTCGCCTCGCCGCTCGCCGATGTGAAATTCTGCCCGACCGGCGGCATCTCGGCCAAGAACGCGGCTGACTATCTAAGCCTGCCCAACGTGGTCTGCGTCGGCGGTTCCTGGGTGGCGCCCGACGACCTCGTCAAGGCCGGCAAATGGGACGAGATCGAAGGCTTGGCGCGCGCGGCGAGCAAGCTCACAAAATAAGGCTTTCATGGCGGCATGGAAAAACCCGGCCGACTTGCGTCGACCGGGCTTCCGCCGGATGTTTTTTCCAGGCCTGCCTTGGCCGGATCAGTTGCAGACCCTGACTTCCCTGACCACCCTATGATGATGCTTCCAGGTCGTGACAACCTTGGTCCGGCAGTGCTTCTTCATGTGCATGTGATCGTGGGTCTTGACGACAATGGTTTCGGCCTGCGTAGGGGCGATGGCCGCCGAAGCGGTTGCCAACGCGATGACCGATGCCAGTAGAATCTTCTTCATGGGTATCCCCGGGTTTGAACGAACGAGGGAGAAACCGTTGACGGCCCGAGGCGTTCCACGATCACGGCAATGTCAGGCCGGTGTGATCGGAAGCCGGCGGGCCGCGCGACCGGATCCGGCCACGCAGCAAAAAGCCGCGCTGGTTGCCCGGCGCGGCTTTGTCGGTTGATTTGCCGTCATTTGGTCTGGAAGCGGGCTACCGACATGAACTTGACGGCGTTGCCGGTGAAGCGATTGGCATCGGCCACCTGGCTGCTCGGCTGGAAGCCAGCGGTGTAGACCTCGCTCGGCGGCGTGTGCACGATGCTGTAGGCGTAACCCGGCGCCGTCGTCGCGCTTGAAACGGTGGCGACCTGCTCGCCGCTGGTCAAGGCCCAACGGGCGGCCTGCGGTGCGGCTGCAACCACCATGGCCTTGGGGCCTGGCTTCAGGTCGCGGGCGGTGGCTCTCGATTCCTTGCGGGTCGTCTTGACGCCGGCGCCGATCGCGGCGGCCGGATCGGAACCGACTGGGCGGGCCACGACAGCATCGCGCGGCGATGCGGTGTTGGTGCCCGGATCGTTGAACGCCGAACGCGGCTCGGACCCGGACAAGGAAGCAAGCTGGTAATCGGCCGCACCGACCTGGGCATTGGCCTCGTCGAGCACGGCCTTGACCGCGTCCGGCCTGGCCATCTCGGGCCGCGCCGTCGGCAGCACCGAGAACGCATCGGTCGCGGTCTTGCCTTGGTCGGCCGTCTCGGCCAGCGCCATCAGCACATCCTTGCTGGGCGGCGCAGCCAGAGCGGCCGGCAGCGAATTGTCGGGACGCCATGTCGGCAACGGTATGTTGTTGACCGCGACCTGGGTCGCATCAGCCGAAGCCGTTGCATCGGCCATGCCGAAAGGAACGCTCGCCGGCGCATGCGCGGTCGCCACGGCCTGCTCGGTGGTGGCTGTCGCCTCCGCCATCGCGAAGGGAACATTCTCAGGCTGCTGCGCGCCGACATCGGCTTTCGGCCGCGGTGCGAAATCCGGCAGCGGAATGCTTCGGGCCGGCAATGCCGCGATGATCGTCTCCGGCGTGTCCTGTTCAGGCTCCGGAGCCTGCTGTTCGGTCACCTGCGGAATCTCGGCGCGCCGCGCATTCTCCGGCGCCACGATGGCGATGCCCGGGAGGTTGCTGGTCTTGGCCGCCGCTGCCGGCTTCAGGTTTCTCGCCTTGGGCGGGGGGGCGGCCGAAGCGGTCTCGACATCGGCGCTGTCGTCGGCC
>NZ_RZPI01001289.1:0-411 GCF_003998715.1 Mesorhizobium sp. M7A.F.Ca.CA.002.15.2.1 | reverse complement strand
GGCACGAACTGCGCGGCATTTCGCTCGACGATGTCTGGGACGGCATCGCTGCCATTCCGACCCGCGGCTGGGTTCTTGCCGCGCTGAGTTCGATCATCGCCTATGCTTCGCTCGCCGGCTACGACCACATCGCGCTTCTGCATATCGGCAAGCGCGTGTCGTGGCTGTTCGTCACGCTGTGCTCCTTCACCACCTATGCGCTGTCGCACAACATTGGCGGTTCGGTGTTCTCGGGCGCCGTCATCCGCTACCGCGCCTACGGTACCAGGGGCCTGACCGGACAGGATGTCGGCGTGCTGGTGGCGGTCTGCTGGATCACCTTCGTGCTGTCGACGATTTTGGCCTCGGGCCTCGTTCTGGTGTTCGAGCCTGAGATACTCGACCGATTTTCCGGCATCGCCCATCATGGCC
>NZ_RZPI01001288.1:0-412 GCF_003998715.1 Mesorhizobium sp. M7A.F.Ca.CA.002.15.2.1 | reverse complement strand
AGGTACTTGACGTCGATGAACTGCTCGAAGCCTTCAGCCTCGACCAGCTTCTGCAGGATCGCCTTCTTGCCGGCGGCGGTGAAGGTGATCTCCTTGTCGGCACCCTCGATGCGCGCCTGGATCCAGGCCTTTTCCTCAGGGTCGGAAATATGCATGAACTCGACGCCGAGCGTGGAGCAATAGGTGCGGGTCAGGATTTCCAGCATCTGCCGGATGCTGCCGAATTCAAGCCCCAGCACATTGTCGAGGAAGATCGGCCGGTCGTAATCGGCTTCGGTGAAGCCGTAGTTTTCCGGCGACAGCTCGTTGTAATCCTCGAGCGGCTTGGCGATGCCGAGCGGATCGAGATTGGCGTGCAGATGGCCGCGCATGCGGTAGGCGCGGATCATCATGATGGCGCGCACCGAATCGC
>NZ_RZPI01001287.1:0-415 GCF_003998715.1 Mesorhizobium sp. M7A.F.Ca.CA.002.15.2.1 | reverse complement strand
TATCGGCCCTTGTCCACAATTTGATCCATGGCGGGCGCCTGCCGCTGTTCGAGGCGCAGAAATCGGGGCGCATCGCGCGCGCCTTCCTCGAGCAGCAGCCCGACGACGCGGTGCCGCGTTTCCAGTACGAGGACCACATCGCAGCCTTGGTCAACGACCGCGTCTGGCCCGATTCGACGCGCGCCATTTCGGAGCTGCGGCTGACCATCGAATATGAATCGGCTTCCGGCTGGAGCCGCATGTTTTCCTCGGGCAGATTGTCGGTCGATATCGTCGATTATCCCGGCGAATGGCTGCTCGATCTGCCGCTGCTCGGCAAATCCTTCGCCGATTTTTCCCACGAAGCCTTTGAGATGGCCGTTCTGCCGGTGCGCGAGGACCTGTCGCAAGCCTGGCGGGCACTATCGGCCGGGAT
>NZ_RZPI01001286.1:0-424 GCF_003998715.1 Mesorhizobium sp. M7A.F.Ca.CA.002.15.2.1 | reverse complement strand
GGTCCCTACCTGAAGACCTTGCCGGTGCAGATCTTCACCAGCATCACCCGCGACGCCGATCCGACGGTGACGGCCGTCGGAACCATCATCTTCATTGCCACGACGCTGATCATCAGCGCCGGGCTGATCATCAGCTCGAAATCGACGAGGAGTTGAGATGACTGCGAGGAAACGCGGCGCGGCCATCGACATCAAGTGCGCAACCAAGCGCTACGGCAATTTCACCGCACTCGACGATGTCAGCCTGCATATCGAGCCGGGCGAGTTCATGACGCTGCTCGGCCCCAGCGGCTCGGGCAAGACCACGACGCTCAACGTCGTCGCGGGCTTCACCGACCTCACCTCCGGCGACCTCGCCGTTGGCGGCAAAAGCATCGTCGCCCTGCCGGCGCACAAGCGCAACATCGGCGTTGTCTTCCAGCAC
>NZ_RZPI01001285.1:0-427 GCF_003998715.1 Mesorhizobium sp. M7A.F.Ca.CA.002.15.2.1 | reverse complement strand
AAGTAGTCGACTGCGGCGGTGAGGCCGGCCATCAGCTCGATCTGCGGCGTGCCGAGTTCGAACCGCTCCGGCAGGCCATTCGACGAACAGCGGCATTTATAGGGCTGCAAGTCATCGATGACGTCGCGCCGGCCCCACAATATGCCCATATGCGGTCCGAAGAATTTGTAGGCCGAGCAGATCAGGAAATCGCAGCCGAGCTCCTGCACGTCGATCAGCCCGTGCGGCGCGAATTGGACAGCATCGACATAGACCAGCGCACCGGCATTCCTGGCTATCGCAGTCAGCGCCTTCACCCGGTTGATCGAACCGGTCAAATTGCTGGCGTAGTTCAACGCGACCAGCCGTGTCTTCTCCGAAAGCAAGCCAGCCAGCGTCGCCTCCTCGACCTGCCAGCTGGTTTCGTCGAACGGCAGCCAGCACACGA
>NZ_RZPI01001284.1:0-436 GCF_003998715.1 Mesorhizobium sp. M7A.F.Ca.CA.002.15.2.1 | reverse complement strand
GTGCTTGCACATCTGCCGGGATATCCCGCGCGGCTGTCGCCGTCCGCCGATGGTGGGGCCTGGCTGACCTTGTTTGCGCCGCGCAACCGGCTGATCGAATTCGTGCTGCAGGAAACGCATTACCGGCAGGACATGCTGAGCCAAGTGCCGCCGGCCTACTGGATCGCGCCGGCACTGGCGTCCAGCCGCAGCTTCCTCGAGCCGCTGCAATGCGGCGGCATCCGCACCATGGGCATCCACAAGCCGTGGTCGCCGAGCCGCTCCTATGGGCTGGTGGTCAGGCTCGACCAGAAGATGCAGCCGCTGTTCAGCCTGCACAGCCGCGCCAATGGAACGCGTCATGGCATCTGCAGCGTTGCGGAAAAGGATGGCCGGCTGTTTGTCGCCTCCAGAGGCGGCGACTGCGTGCTGGCGATCGATGCGGGAG
Source organism: Mesorhizobium sp. M7A.F.Ca.CA.002.15.2.1 (assembly GCF_003998715.1). Classification (NCBI taxonomy): domain Bacteria; kingdom Pseudomonadati; phylum Pseudomonadota; class Alphaproteobacteria; order Hyphomicrobiales; family Phyllobacteriaceae; genus Mesorhizobium; species Mesorhizobium sp. M7A.F.Ca.CA.002.15.2.1. Next base: position 9 of record NZ_RZPI01001284.1, on the reverse strand, counting down.
GTTTTTGAT
>NZ_RZPI01001283.1:0-436 GCF_003998715.1 Mesorhizobium sp. M7A.F.Ca.CA.002.15.2.1 | reverse complement strand
CCGTTTTGCCGGCGCGGGACAATCCGGTCACGCCGAGGCGCAGCGATGGGGAAAAAAGCCCGGTGGCGCGGCCCGATAGCGTGTCGAGGGCAATCCTCGCCTCGTCGGTGAAGGTGGTCAGCGATGATGCCAAAATATGCTCTCTCGAACTTCGGTCCGTCCGATATAGGCGCTGCAACAAGGCTTTGAAATGGCTTCAGAGATCGGCCGGCGTCAGGAACGCTTCGAGATAGCCGGTGCCTTGGGCGGCGCTGGCAAGATCGCCGTCGAAGCGGACGACCGCCAGGCCCGCGGTCGGGAACCCATGGTTCAGCGTGGCCCGCGCAGCCTCGTCGCCGCCGCCCGAAACTGCCATGGCAAGGTCTTCCATCATCGGGTTGTGGCCGATGACCAGCAACGAGCCCGATCCGCCATTGTTCCTGATAAGGTTGAGATA
>NZ_RZPI01001282.1:0-436 GCF_003998715.1 Mesorhizobium sp. M7A.F.Ca.CA.002.15.2.1 | reverse complement strand
GCTGGTGCCGGTGACGGATCATGTGCTGAAGACCGGCAAGGCCTTCTATGTCGTCTGGCCGAAGAACCGGGAGCTCAGCGACAACGCCCGCAAGGTGCGCGACTGGCTGGCGGCGCAGGCATAAGTCGTTTTCCACTGATCCACCGCTGGCGCAATTCTGCCCCTCCCGCGCGACGCGAATCCGCCTATAGTGCCGCCATGCCCATCCGCCAGCTTTCCGAAACGATGATCAACCAGATCGCCGCCGGCGAAGTCATCGAGCGTCCGGCGAGCGTGGTCAAGGAACTGGTCGAGAATGCGCTCGATGCCGGTGCTTCGCGCGTCGAGATCGTCACATCGGGCGGCGGGCTGAACCTGATCCGCGTCACCGATGACGGCTCCGGCATTCCCGAACGGGAGCTGGCGCTGGCGATCGCACGTCACTGCACCTCCAAGC
>NZ_RZPI01001281.1:0-437 GCF_003998715.1 Mesorhizobium sp. M7A.F.Ca.CA.002.15.2.1 | reverse complement strand
CCCCAATGCCTTCGAAGCCGGCCAGATCGTGCTCCGCGCCCGCGCCGCCAATCCCGCTATCAACGTCATCGCCCGTGCCCATTCCGATGCCGAGGTCGAACATCTCAAGGGTTTGGGCGCCGATACGGTGATCATGGGCGAGCGCGAGATTGCGCGCGGGATTGTGGAAGAAGTTCTCGGTTCCAAACCGGAGTTGAGGCGCGAAACCGCCGAGCCGTCGGTGGCCTGAGTCCCAAAGCCCAAGCTGCACTCTCGCACGCTGGCAACGTGATCGGCTCGACCACCCTTTCAAGCGAGCATCACGCCACGAATGCAGAGCCGCCATTTTGCGCGATACCGCTGAGGTATTTGGCCGGCGGATTCCCAAGCGCCTTCTTGAACATGGTGATGAAGGCCGTAACGGAACCATAGCCGAGATCGCCCGAGACCTGCTGGAC
>NZ_RZPI01001280.1:0-439 GCF_003998715.1 Mesorhizobium sp. M7A.F.Ca.CA.002.15.2.1 | reverse complement strand
ATCTCGAATGATGTGGATTTTGTGCCCGATATCGATGTTTGGCAGCCAAAAATCAAGGGGTAAGCGATTATGGAAGCCACCGGCCAAGGCCGGACAATGGCAGGCAAGGCATTTCGATTTTAATTCAAATTTTACCTTAACTGCCGGCTTTGCTTGCCCCACAGGCAGGATGGGGGAACCATTCCCTTGCTGGAGGAGTTTCGAAGCCGACACAGGATTTTGAGACGATGACCCGCAACACGGGCGAAAAGGCAGAAGGGCTGGCCATCGAGGTCAGGCGCCAGTTGGGTGCCGAGGCGGTGACCCGCTTTCTACGCACCTTGCCGGCCTTCCGCACCGAGGCCGACATTCCCGACCGGCTCCGAGAACTGCTCGACCGCCTCGATGGGGCGGAGCGCGGTGACATCGGCTGGCGCCGGCGGCAACGCAACCATCAATC
>NZ_RZPI01000127.1:0-10178 GCF_003998715.1 Mesorhizobium sp. M7A.F.Ca.CA.002.15.2.1 | reverse complement strand
AGCCCAACGTAATCGAAGCGAGCTAGGTTGGCTTTGGCCCGATCGAGGAGCTCGTCCGGCGGCAACCCGCCTGGCTCGATATCGCTCTTGCCGACCAACGAGGCGCCCCAGCCCGACGCCAGTTGGCATGCTTGATGATTCCACATGTGCGAAGCGAACTTGGAGTCAGCCGTCTCTCCTGCCCGAAAGAACATTTCAGCATCGTTGTCATGTGCCAACGTATTGATTTCATACTCATCTCTCGTCGCGCCACGACAGTAGCTGTAATATGAAAGCAGCCGTTCAACGGGATCCCGGAGGAAGGTAAAGCTGTAACGTCCCGTCATGAAGCGTTCAGCGTAATCGAAACCGAAATGGCCGGATACCATCATCAAGGGTTCGAGTTGTTCCGGTGTGCGGCTGAGATAATCGCCGTGCATGCAGCAATTTTCTCGACCATACAGCTCGGATGCCTTTGCAAGTATGGACGTCCCGGCGGTCTTCTGAATATGAAGGAATAGAGCAGGTATCATGCAGGTATCACATCCAGATAACGGAAAAGTGAAAACCTACTTGCGCTGACAGCGTCGCAGAGTCAATTGGGCTGTCGCCTTTCGAAAAGATGCGATCTTCCGACTTATAGGAGCGGGCGCGCGGGGGGCAGACGAGACCAACCCAGTCACCCGCTCGGCCATCGCTTCCATATCAGGAACTCTTTCCGCATCCGTCGAACGGCCGGTGCCTTGCCGCGATATTGAGCGCCGTTTCACGAACGATTTTGACCGACTTCCAATAGTCGTCATACTCGTCCCGATTGTCAGCTTTGAATGTCTTCAAGATATCATCATAGGCGTCCTGCAGAACCGTGCTCTCGGGGTTGAGATTGGTAACGACGACCAACCCGGTCGGCGCGCAGTCCGTGACAGTCACGGATAGATCGGGACGATACTTCAGCAGGGTGGGAACTACCTTCCATACGTCACCTGCCCACCACCCTGGAAAGTTGTTGTCAGCAGGTTCGATCGCCGTTTTCATATCCCTGGTGGTCATCTTGTAGCCGGGAGGGAGACAGTCGTGCAGCAGAATGATTGAGCCTTCCGCGCACTCTCTTTCGGTGTTGATGAAGTCGCGCAGGAGGAACTCGAACAGATGCATGCCGTCTAGAAAGGCCAAATCTACAGGCTTGCCCAAAATCTTGCTCGGACGCGTTTTCTTGAAAAAATCGTCGCTGGTCTGCTGATAGAGAAAGCAGCGGGGCTTGGAGCCAATGATGTTCTTTGCACAGACAAAGTAGGGATCGACCGCTACCGTTTCACACTTGGCCAGCTCAAGAGTATTTCCAAACTGGACTCCAACTTCGAAATAGGATCGCGGCCTTAGGGCCGAGTGGATATCGGCGATCGTCTCTAGGTAGCTTTTCCCGACGACATCTGGTCCGTGGTTGGCATCCTTCATTCGCAAGTACTCCAGGCGAGTCGATATTGATCTGTGTGGTTGCCGCTCGTATCATCGTGGCCTGACACTGCAATCAGATGACTTTGGCAAGGTCCTACAAACGGGCCGTCAGCCGCTCAACCACCTCGTCGCACGCGGTGTACCAAGATCTGCACCGCCAGCCGAACGTAGCGGCCATTTTACCGCAGTTGAGGCGTGAATTCGCAGGACGTTTCGCCTTCGTCGGATAGTCTGACGTCGAAATGCCGCGCACCGCAGCGTACGGCCTGCCCCTTTCCAGACTCGTTACGAAGACGCGCTGTGCAAACTCGGCCCAATTTGTGTCGCCGTCGCCCGCCACATGGTAGACGCCCCACTCCGCAAACTTCAGGTCCGCCTTGAGGTGCCGCGCCATATGAAAGATGCCGTCGGCGATATCAAGTGCCGATGTTGGATTTCCCCACTGATCGGCCACAACCGAAATCTCGTCGCGGTCAGCGGCCAGCCGCAGCATGGTTTTCACGAAATTCTTGCCGAACGGGCTGTAGACCCATGCCGTGCGCAGGATCAGATGGCGCGGATTGGCCGATGCAACCGCCTGTTCGCCGGCAAGCTTGGAGGCGCCATAGACGCTGCGCGGTGCAGTGGCGTCGGTCTCGACATAGGCGCCATGGGCGGTGCCGTCGAAGACATAGTCGGTCGATAGATGGATGACGGGAACGCCAAGCAGCGCCGCCGCTTGCGCCACCTTGCCGGCGCCGACGGCGTTCACCGCGAATGCCAGATCGGGCTCGTCCTCGGCCTGATCCACCGCCGTGTAGGCGGCAGCCGACACGACGATATCCGGCTTCACGGCCGCGATGGCTTCGATCACCGTGTCGGGTCTTGCAAGGTCGAGTTGCGGACGGCCAATGGCGATGACCTCAACGCCGGCGGCCGCCTGGGCGGCCTCCAGGAGGCTTGCCGCGACCTGCCCGTCGCGTCCGGTGACAACCAGCCTCACGCCGCCCCCTTGCGTGCTTCGCCCAGCCGTTCACCGGCGTAGCGCTGCTCGCGGATCGGTCCCCACCACCATTTGTTGTCGAGAAACCAGTCGACGGTCTTGGCGAGGCCGCTGTCGAAATTCTCATTGGGCGTCCAGCCCAGGTCCCGGCCTATCTTCGAGGCGTCAATGGCATAGCGGCGATCGTGACCGGGGCGGTCGGTGACGAAGGAAATCAGGTCGCGATAGCTCTTGCCCCCTGCCCGCGGCCGCCTGCTGTCGAGCAGATCGCAGATCGTCTCGACGACGCCAAGGTTCGTCCGCTCGGAATTGCCGCCGACATTGTAGCTTTCGCCGGACAGTCCCCTGGTCGCGACAAGTTCCAGCGCGCGTGCGTGATCCTCGACGAACAGCCAGTCGCGCACATTGGCGCCGGCGCCATAGACCGGCAGCGGCTTTTCGTCGAGCGCATTGAGGATGACCAGCGGGATCAGCTTTTCGGGAAAGTGATAGGGTCCGTAGTTGTTCGAGCAATTGGAAAGCACGACCGGCAGGCCATAGGTTTCGTGCCAGGCCCGCACCAGATGGTCCGAGGCCGCTTTCGAGGCGGAGTAGGGCGAGGATGGCGCGTAGGGCGTTTCCTCGACGAACATGCCGCCATCGAACGGAAGATCGCCAAACACCTCATCGGTCGAGACATGATGGAAGCGGAAATGGCTCTTCCTGTCCTCGGGCAGGCCGCGCCAGTACTCCAGCGCGGCATTGAGCATCTTGTAGGTGCCGACGATGTTGGTCTCGATAAAAGTGCCCGGCCCATCGATCGAGCGGTCGACATGGCTCTCGGCGGCAAGGTTCATGACGATGTCGATATCGTCGCGCCGGAGGATGTCGAGCACGGCCCTTTCGTCGCAGATATCGGCCTGCGCGAAGCGATAATTGTGTGCGTTCTCGATCGGCCGCAGCGAGGCCAGGTTTCCCGCATAGGTCAGCTTGTCGAGATTGGTCACCCGATAGGCCGGGTTGGCGCATAGATGCCGGCATACCGCCGAACCGATAAAGCCAGCACCGCCCGTCACCAGAAAATTCATGCCGCTGTCCTCAAATAACCCATCAGGCGAACACCTCGGCGGCAGCCAGCAGCGGCGCCTTCAGGTCCTTGTCCGAGAGCTGGAACCCGCCGGTCAATGACGGCCATTCGATGCCGATGGCGGGATCGTCGAAACGGATCGACCGGTCATGCGCCTGCGAATAGGTATCGGTCACCTTATACAGGACCTCGGTGTCGGGCACGAGCGTCACGAAGCCGTGCGCGAAGCCTTTCGGCACCAGAATCTGGTTGCCCTTTTCGGCCGACACTTCGAGAGCGACCCATTTTCCGAAAGTTTTGGAGCTGCGGCGAATGTCGACCGCAACGTCGAGAATGCTGCCCCGGATGACGCGCAGCAGCTTGTCCTGGGCGCGCGGCGCAAGCTGATAATGAAGCCCTCGCAAGACGCCCGCCGCGGCGGAATAAGAATGATTGTCCTGCACGAAAGCCAAGTCTATGCCGGCCTGCGAAAAGCGCTCGGCATTGTAGGTTTCGACGAAGAAGCCGCGCGCGTCGCCATGTCGCTTCGGAACGATTTCCAGAACGCCATCGATGCCAAGGGGCCTGACTTCCAGCACCTAGGCCTCCGACAGGTCGACGACACGCCGGCGCAGATAGGCGGCATATTCGTTCTTGCCCAGGTGATCGGCGCGACGCAGAACCTGGTCCACAGTCAGCCAACCCTGTTCAAAGGCTATCTCTTCGGGACAGGCGACCTTGATGCCCTGGCGGTGCTCGATGGTGCGCACGAAGGACGAGGCCTCATGCAGGCTGTCATGGGTGCCGGTGTCGAGCCAGGCATAGCCGCGCCCCAACCGATGCACATGCAACTGGCCGCGCTCAAGGTAGACGTTGTTGACCGCCGTGATCTCGAGCTCACCGCGCGCCGAGGGACGGATGGCAGGGGCGATGTCGACGACATCGTTGTCATAGAAGTAGAGACCGGTGACCGCCCAGTTGGATTTCGGCACCTGCGGCTTTTCCTCGATCGTCAGCGCCGTTCCCGTGGCCTTGTCGAAGGAAACCACGCCATAACGCTGGGGATCCTCGACATGATAGGCGAACACCGAAGCGCCCTTTTCGCGCGAGGCAGCGTCGCGGCAAAGCTGCGACAGCCCATCGCCGAAATAGATGTTGTCGCCGAGGATCATCGACACGTTGTCCTTGCCGATAAAATTGCGGCCGATGATGAAGGCTTCCGCCAGCCCGTTGGGCTGCGGCTGCTCGGCATAGGACAGGTCGAGCCCGAACTCCGATCCATCGCCAAGCAGATCGCGAAAAACCGGCAGGTCACGCGGCGTCGAAATGATCAGAATCTCTCGGATACCCGCGAGCATCAGAACGCTCAGCGGATAATAGATCATCGGCTTGTCGTATATCGGCAGAATTTGCTTAGAGACTGCTAATGTTAGTGGATAAAGACGCGTTCCACTGCCTCCAGCAAGGATAATTCCTTTCAAGAAGCTCTCCTTGACATGCCTGAACCCCCCGGCCCTAGCCGCCCGTGCTTAGGTTCCATGCACTGGCTTGTCAATCTCGGCGTTCGTCAAATGACTGGGTCACGATCCGGCGCCAATCCATGGCCAATTCAGGCGACGCATTGCTATCGTCTTGCCAGGGCCGGCCTGACGGGAACAAGCAGATTGTCATCATGGGCGGCGGTCGACTCGCCTCTCTGGCTCAGCCGCTCAGCAAGTCCCTTGTGAAAGATAACGCCATTCATATAGGCGAAGGTCATCGCCAGTGCCGCCGTTCGCAAGGGATAATCGACCAGAGAATGAACGAGCAGAAACGATACTGAGAGAAACGCCATTTTCTGCAGCGGATCTCGCCGTGCCGTAACGGAAAACGCAAAAAGCAATATCGCGTAAGCTGCGACCAGAAAGACAACAGGAGCGCCACCTTCAAGTGCCAATTCCAGATAATCATTGTGGGCGTGATTGACGTAGGGCTTGAAGATCATCTCTCCCTTTTCGTAAATCTGATAGACCTTCGGAAAACTCCCAAAGCCGACGCCCGTCGCCCAGTTCTCTTCAATTCCCGCGATCGTCGTGCGGGCAAATTCGGCCCGTCCAAAGGCCGGGTCAACCACTTCCGCATCGATCTTCGTCCACGCCCCCGATCGTGTAGAGTGAAAGCCCGATGAAGACAGCGGGTATTCCATACCCGCCCAGCCTCGAGCGCGCGGACAGAAAGACGACTGATACCATGGTGATCGCCAGCCCTATCAGAATACCGGCGCGCGAACCGGCGGCCAGAAGCAACAGCAGCAGCGTTATCAAGCCGAGCGACCCGGACAGAAGGTGCCCGCGAAACAGGCCGTAGTAGACAACGAAGGGGATGGAGACGAAGAGCAAAGCTGAAAAATGGTTCTGGTTGGCAAACAGTCCCGCATTGATCGTGAACGGCAACAAACCCTGTATGGCAACCGTATCGGAGAGTGAATACTGGATCGCCGCAGCCAATCCGTTACAGATGACACCCATGAAAAAGAAGGGCAGAAGGCCGTAGACCTGATCTGGGCGCAAGCGGGTGACGCTCAGAAAGAATGCAGCCATCGCCACGAAATACAACAGACACTCGATCGTACGTCCCACGCCGACACTGACGAAACGCAGCCCGGTTTCACCGCTCAGCCACGGATTTGCAAGTAGAACCTCAGGCCGCAATCCGCTCAACAGGGCGGCAGGCAGCGGCACGATTTGAAAACAGAACACGGCCCCTTTGAATTCGTCGATCTCCGAGACCAAAGCAAGGGTTTCAGGGGTGATTTGCAGGAAACCGATCTTCATGGCCATACCTAAAAAAATACCCAAAAATACCCAATAGCTCAAGAATCGACCTTACCCAATAAAGCACTCCCGGCGCCTTGTATGGGAAACGCCCAGTCACAAGGCAAACGGATTAGAGAGTGGATTCGACAACAAAATTCAAAAGGTGCATGATGGGTTTGGTGTCGGGGGATACCTTCATGAATTGGCGTTGGTTTTCGACCGCAACAGTTGTTGCGTTCATCTCAGGCTGCACTGCCGACTATTTGAATAATTATGACTCGGTGACGCTCGCTGCCGGCGATGCGAACCGCTCAAATATGCTTTTGCAAACTGTCGATCCGTTCAATCCGAATAGCCAAAACACGCGTATTGAAGGCGACGGAGCGCGCGCGGTGGCAGTCTTCAACGGATACCGAGGTGCGACCCGAGCCCGTAGCGCTGATTTGGACTGTGCAGGCGGCAGCGGAAACAATGCAGTGGTTGCCCCTGGGGTGCAGATCACAGGCTCTGATCCTAACGGGCTCGATGGTGATCGCGACGGCATTGGGTGCGAGGGAAAATAGGTTGTCTCGAACAAGGAAAGGAGGGCTAGGCTGGCTCGCAGTCATTGCGTTGGCCGCGTATTATTATCCCGTTCCGTACCAGAGACCGGGCATTACCTCGCCAAATCCAAAGGCCACCGTTGAGATCAGACCGGAGGCCAGCAATCTCACCCAGAGCGTTACACGGCAGGTCGAGGAACCGGCCGCACCCAGTCAGCAAACCAACGGGGAAGTGCTTCAAGGCCGCGCATCGGCAGTTGATGGCGATACAATTGAGATCAATGGGACGCGCGTTCGGTTCAACGGCATCGACGCACCCGAGTATGATCAACAGTGCGAGGATGCGAAGCACTTTCGGTATTCATGTGGATGGCAGGCCAAAACTTCCCTCGAAAAATTCATGGCTAAATCGAAGCCCTTACGATGCGAGTTTGTCACTTGGGATCAATACGGACGCTTCGTTGGCAATTGCTACCGGGCGGACGGAGCCGACGTGGCGGCCTGGCTCGTCAAGAATGGGCTGGCCCTCGACTGGCCCAAATACAGCCATGGCGGCTATGCATCCCAACAAGCGGTCGCCAAGGCTGCCAAGCTCGGCCTGTGGAAAGGCTTCTTCGAAGACCCATGGACGTGGCGCGCCGAGCACGCCGAAGATACGCAGCCCGCGGCCAATCAGCCTCTCGGTATCATAGGCCGTCAGGCTCAGTCACAAGGCTATTCGTGCGAGCCTCGCCGTAAATGCTCTCAGATAAGCTCTTGCGCTGAAGCCCAATGGTATCTCAGCAACTGCTCATGGGGCGGCAGGCTGGATCGCGATAGTGACGGGATTGCGTGCGAAACGCTTTGCTAAATACCGAGAACGACGGAGGACTGGTCAGTGGCCCAACAGTCGAGAAATTCCGGTTTGGAGCCCCTCTTTCTCTCTTTTGGTCGGTACGGGTACACTGGTTTGATCCTACGGTGATCTATTACCGGGGCTAGTCGCAACAGGATATCCCCGTTGGGGCTTGCTGATCGGTTCGCTGCTAGGCACATTCACCGCATGTGCAATCTCTACAACATCACCACGTCACAAGAGGCGGTCCGCCAGTGGACCCGGACTTTGCGGGACATCCTAGGCAACCTTGAACCGTCCGTTGACATCTATCCCAACCAGCCCGGCCCAGTGGTGCGTAACGCCCCTGAAGGCCGTGAGCTAGCCAATCTCCTGTGGGGAATGCCGACGCCGGCCGAGCGCGTCAAGGGCAAGGCTGACTACGGCACTACCAACATTCGCAACCCGCAGTACAGCCATTGGCAACAGTATGTCGGCGTCGAGAACCGTTGCGTGGTGCCGGTAACAAGCTTCGCAGAGCCCAGCCCAACTCCCGGCGATAAAGACCGCGAGACAGGCATTCAGCGGAACTATTGGTTCGCGCTCAATGAGGACCGCCCGTTATTCTTCTTCGCTGGCCTCTGGACGCCATGGCATGGGGTCCGCAAGGTAAAGGACGGCCCCGGCGATTTCGAGCTTTACGGTTTCATGACGACCGCGCCCAATGCCCTCATCAAGCCGATCCATGAAAAAGCTATGCCGGTGATCCTGAGGACGCAAGAGGAAACAGAGACTTGGCTGACAGCGCCATGGTCGGAAGCGAAGCGGCTACAACGCACAGCGCCGGATGATGCTCTTGTGATTGTCGAGAAGCCTGCCACACAGATCAAGTTTCCCGAGCAGGCACCAGTACCGCCAAGCCAAGGCTCGTTGTTCTAGATGGCTGGCCTTCGGATACTCTCGGACGTTGCACCGGGCCTTGCGATTGCCATCTTTCTTACAATCTTGGTCGTGATGTTTTTTCGTCGTAAGCGGCGCTAAGCAAATCGGCGGCACGTGATTGAAATGTTGGGCTGTTAGCGCCAGTTATTCATCCCTCCAGATCACGCGTCGTACCATGCGGATTTCAACAAGTCGCCTCACGCGTATCTTCATGCCCTCCGATGCGCTTGGCAGCAGAATGTCCACATCAAGCTCGCGGCGTTTGCAGCGCTCGCAGCGCATGTGCCGGTCAACGTCCCAAAACGGAATGTCCCCCACCAATTTGGCGAGGTCCCCGGGGAGATAGTGGCGTGTAATGTTGCAGTTGATGCACCGGACACGGATTAGCTGACCAACCTCATGCGCTCGGCACAGGGTCTGGACAAGGCGGCGCGGTCGTCTGCTCTGTTCCGGCATAGCCAAAAATAGGAATGAGTTCCTCGCCGAGTCAATTCACTCTTGACATTTATGTTCCCTTTTTGTTCACTACGCCCATGCAGCGTATGGAGTAATGCCATGGATCGAATTGTGACACTGAACAGCCGCCAGGAGGCTGCCCTCCAGGCCCACGCCGAGGATTTCATTGCAGTCCACAAGGGTGATGTGATGAAAGCGCTCAAGGAAATGATCGTGCTCAACGGGCACCTTCAGGAACGACTTGACGCACTCACCCCGCAGCGCCGCGCGACGCGTTAGGAGTAGGCACCATGGGCACAATGCACTTCGACACCGAAGCCAAATCCGAACTGCACTCTGAAGCGGTGAAGCTGATCGCCCGCTACGACAGCCCTCTTGAGACCGTGAAGGCGCTCATGGCCTACAACTGTGAGCTTGAGACCCAGATACTCGCCATCGCCCATCGGCATCCGGGGATAGTTTCAATCGGGTACGATCCTACTCCGCCTGTGCTGGAGTGACCTTCAATGAGCCGCCTGATCTTTGCAGGAGAGCTTGAGAGCGCCGCCGACCAGATAGCGGACATATCCCGCGCCGACCTTCAAATTGTACTTCGTAGGGCCGCCCTGATGCTTAGAAACGTCGCCGGTGTCGATCTGGGCACGAGAACAGACGAATTACTTTTTGGAATCGCAGCGGAGATGGAAGTTTCCAAGTCCGATTTGATCAAAACGATCGTCAGCGACTGGCTAATTGCCAATGCTTATCTGCCTGTTCCGCTAGAGCTTGACGAAGGCAACGAGACACCATTTAAAATCTGAGCATGAAACCCGGCGTCTTCCGCTATGCCCGCGCAAAATACGCCTTGTACCACTCGACGAACCGCCCGACGCCCTCGGTCACTGTCGTCGTCGGGCGGTAGCCGACCGCCTGCTCCAGCGCCGAGGTGTCGGCGAAGGTATCGGGCACATCGCCGGGCTGCAGCGGCAAGAGTTCGACGATGGCTTTGCGGCCGAGCGCGTTTTCCAGCGCCTCGACATAGGCGGTCAACTTAACCGGGTTGTTGTTGCCGATGTTGAAGATGCGCCAGGGGGCGCTGCTTGTGGCCGGATCCGGACGGCTGGAGTCCCAGGCGGCATTGCCCGTGGCCGGGCTGTCGCTGGCACGGATCACGCCTTCGGCGATGTCG
>NZ_RZPI01001279.1:0-440 GCF_003998715.1 Mesorhizobium sp. M7A.F.Ca.CA.002.15.2.1 | reverse complement strand
CTACGGCGCTGGTTACTTCTACATCCCCGGCACCGAAACCTGCCTGCGCATCGGCGGCTATGTCCGCTACGACGTCGGCGTGGGTGATGCCGGTTCGTTCGATGGCGTCAATCACGTTCCTGACAGCATGGGCGAAGACGACCACTCGACCTACTGGAAGAATGCCCGCTTCAACCTGAAGACCTGGACCGGCCAGGAAACCGAACTCGGCACGTTGAAGACCTACACCGAGACCCGCTTCAACTTCGGCAACAGCTTCGGCGACTATGCCAACCAGGCCACGACCAACGACAGCCGCAACAACTGGCAGGCCCGCAACACGGGCATTACGCTGAACTTCGCCTGGATCCAGCTCGGTGGTCTGCGCGTCGGTAAGGACGACCCGGCCTTCGACACCTTCATCGGTTACGCCGGCAACGTCATCAACGACACGATCGTCC
>NZ_RZPI01001278.1:0-442 GCF_003998715.1 Mesorhizobium sp. M7A.F.Ca.CA.002.15.2.1 | reverse complement strand
CTCCTCGGCGGGCTGCTCGCTCTGGGCAGGCGCGGCCTGCTGTTCAGGCTCGGCCTTCTTGCGCTCGTGTTTCTGTTCGGGTTCCGCCTGCTGCTTCTGCGCGCAGGCCTCGGCCGATTCGCCCTCGGCGCATGCTGCTTGCGCCAGGATGAATGGGGTTGCCGTGCGCTGGGCAAGACCGGACGCGACACTTCCCTGAAGCGGGAACGCGCCCAACGGCGCGGATGCCATCAACAGGCCAAGTGCGGTGCCTGCCAGAATCCGTGGTTGGCGTTTCATCGAAATTCTCCTTGTGGGGTCCCATCCTTGCCGAAACCGATCTTGTGCCGATTGGTTCCAGTCTGGCACGGATAGAGGCCGTACGGGGCGATTGACCGACCTTTTGAAGGCAACTTCATGTCATTCACCTGGCGATAGCCGCAATTGCGACCATTGCCGCGCT
>NZ_RZPI01001277.1:0-444 GCF_003998715.1 Mesorhizobium sp. M7A.F.Ca.CA.002.15.2.1 | reverse complement strand
CCGGTGCGCTCACCGCCAAATTCGCGAAATAAGATTCCGGAGATAGATATGCAGCTGAAAAAGCTCGCCTCGTTCCTCGTTGTGCTTGCCGGCCTTGTGACCGCATCGGTCTCGGCCTTCGCCGCCGACCCGGAAAACACCATGGTCATCACGCTGAAGGACGGAGACGTCACCATTGCGCTTCGGCCCGATCTGGCGCCAAAGCATGTCGAGCAGATCAAGAAGCTGGTGCGCCAAGGCGCCTATGACAACGTCGCCTTCCACCGCGTCATAGACGGCTTCATGGCGCAGACCGGCGACGTCAAGTTCGGCAATATGAAAAAGGGTTTCAGCGCCGAGGCCGTCGGCACCGGCGGTTCCGACCTGCCCGACCTGCCGGCCGAATTCTCGCAGACCGAACATTACAAGCGCGGCGTGGTCGGCATGGCCCGCTCGCAGGACCCC
>NZ_RZPI01001276.1:0-445 GCF_003998715.1 Mesorhizobium sp. M7A.F.Ca.CA.002.15.2.1 | reverse complement strand
GTTGCGGGTATTCCAAGCCCTTCGAGGAACGAGCCGGGTTTCTCGTAGGACAATGGCGCGTGCGGGTGGTAACCGGCCTGCACATCGAGCAGCAGTGCCATGTCACGGACGTTGCGGCCCATCGGCCCGTCGACGCCCATCTGCGCATGGAAGACTTCGAAATCGGGTCCGCCGGGAACAAGTCCTTGCGACGGGCGGAAGCCAAAAACATTGTTCCAGGCGGCCGGGTTGCGCAGCGAGCCGCCAAAGTCGCTGCCATCGGCGACGGGCACCATGTCGAGCGCCAGGGCAACGGCCGCGCCGCCGCTCGAGCCTCCGGCGGTCAGGGCCGGATCGAAGGCGTTCAGCGTCGGCCCGAACACGGCGTTGTAGGTGTTGGAACCAAGCCCGAATTCGGGGACGTTGGTCTTGCCGATGGCCATCAAGGACCTCGCCTCGACCACGG
>NZ_RZPI01001275.1:0-446 GCF_003998715.1 Mesorhizobium sp. M7A.F.Ca.CA.002.15.2.1 | reverse complement strand
TCCATCCCCACCGAGCGTCGCAAGGAAACGGCGGCACGTGCCGAGTTCCTCAATGCCGCCGATGTCGCTATCCTGTGCCTGCCCGACGACGCGGCGAAGGAAAGCGTCTCGCTGATCGCCAACGACACCACCAGGGTCATCGATGCGTCGACCGCGCATCGCGTGGCGGAGGGCTGGGCGTATGGTTTCGCCGAGATGGACAAGGACCAGGCAAAGGCGATTGCCTCGGCAAAGCGCGTCGCCAACCCAGGCTGCTGGCCGCAGGGACCGATCGCGACGCTGCGGCCGCTGGTCACAGCAGGCCTGCTGCCGGCCGATTTTCCGATCACCGTCAACGGCATTTCGGGCTATTCCGGCGGCGGACGGCCGATGATCGAGGACTACGTCGCCAAGGGCGAGGACGCCTCGGAATTCCTGCCTTACGGCCTCACCCTGCAGCACAAGCA
>NZ_RZPI01001274.1:0-448 GCF_003998715.1 Mesorhizobium sp. M7A.F.Ca.CA.002.15.2.1 | reverse complement strand
GCGCGAAATGGTGGCCTCGCCGATCTGCGGCGCGCTTGCGGCGGCTTATCTGACGCTGCCGGCGGTCTCCTACGCCAGGATCGCCGGCCTGCCGATGCCCGATCCCGCCGACGACACCACCACGCTGGCGGCCGCCTTCCTGATCGGCGTCTGTGCGATGTGGATTTCGGACGTGCTGTTCGAGTTTGTGGTGCGGAGATTCAAGCCGGGGGTGGAGGAGTAGCTGTTGGCACCGCGTCGTCTGTTGGCTGCTGCCTGACGGAATTACCGAGACAGGTGGACCTGGCGCGGCGTGGCTCTCATTTCCAGGACCGACCGCTGCCCGCTTCGGCTCACGCCGGGGCGGGCTTTTTTGCATTTCCGATCGGCCATTGCTGAGCGGCATTCGAGTTGACCGGTCTCGTCGTCGTCCGTTGTGATAAGCAAGTTAATCATGTCGGTTATGCAT
>NZ_RZPI01001273.1:0-448 GCF_003998715.1 Mesorhizobium sp. M7A.F.Ca.CA.002.15.2.1 | reverse complement strand
CATCTACCTGCCCTACAAGCCCAAACGCCGGACCAAGGCCGAGATCGCCAGGGAGCGCGGGCTGGGGCCGCTGGCCGAAGCCATCTTGGCGAACCGCTCATTGGTGCCTGCCGAACTGGCGCTGGCCTATGTCAGCGAAGAGGTGGCCGATACCAAGGCGGCGCTCGAGGGCGCGCGCGACATCCTTTCGGAACAATTCGCCGAGAATGCCGATCTGGTCGGCAAATTGCGCAGCTACATGAAGGAGCGCGCCTTCATGCGGGCCAGGGTGGTCGACGGCAAGCAGGAGGCCGGCGCGAAATTCTCCGATTATTTCGACCATGTCGAGCGTTGGGCAAATGTGCCCAGCCATCGCGCGCTGGCGATGCTGCGCGGCCGCAACGAGGAAGTGCTGTCGCTTGACATCGAGGTCGATGCCGATGGCATAGGCATTGGCGATCATCCGCTC
>NZ_RZPI01001272.1:0-451 GCF_003998715.1 Mesorhizobium sp. M7A.F.Ca.CA.002.15.2.1 | reverse complement strand
CAAAGACCGCCGGTCTGGCGGTTGCGCGATTGTTCGAGGCGCACGAACGAGCCGAACACGGCGTCGATCTGCGCCTGCGGTATGCCAGGCCCTTCGTCGCGGATGGTGAGCAGGATCATGTCCTCCGACCGGCGCAGCGAAAGATGCGCCTTCTTGCCGTAGGTGACCGCGTTCTGCACCAGATTGGTGACGCAGCGCTTGAGCGCGACCGGCCGCGCCATGCAGATCAGCCCGCGCGAACGGGTCTCGTCGTCGAACGAGACGTCGTCATAGCCGTCGGCGATCGATTCCACGAGCGACCAGAAGTCGATGCGTTCGTTCTTTTCCTCGGTCACTTCGAAGGTGGCGAAGTCGATCACCGAGCTGGCGATGCTCTCGACATCGGCGAGGTCGTGCGCCAGCGCCTCGCGGACCGCCGATTTGCGCAACAGCTCCAGGCGCAGGCGCATTC
>NZ_RZPI01001271.1:0-451 GCF_003998715.1 Mesorhizobium sp. M7A.F.Ca.CA.002.15.2.1 | reverse complement strand
TCTCACCACCATCCTTGAGGCGGATATGCGCCTCGCGGATCAGCGCGCCGCCAATGCCGCTGCCATGGAACGAGGGCTCCACCGCCAGCGGCGCCAGCGCCACGGCCGCGAAGGTCTTGCCGCCATTCTGGACGAACAGCCGCGAAAACAGGATATGGCCGACCACCTGGCCGTCCTCTTCCGCAACCAGTTCGGCAACCGCGTCGCCGCCGGTCACCAGCGCGTCGACCAGACCGGCCTCCGCCTGCTGGCCGAAAGCGTGTTCCTCGACGAGGCGGATGGCCTCGCGATCCCGCGGCGTTGCCGCGCGTATCGACATCATGCTCATGAGAATTTCAGTCCTTTTTCGATCTTGGCCCCGCGCAGGAATTCCGACGCGGCAGCGGGCTTTCCGCCCGCCCGTTGAACTTCGACCAGCCTGATCGCGCCTGCCCCGCAGGCGACCGTCAGC
>NZ_RZPI01001270.1:0-455 GCF_003998715.1 Mesorhizobium sp. M7A.F.Ca.CA.002.15.2.1 | reverse complement strand
CTCCAGGCCAGGGGGGCCAGGAGGCAGGTCGCGAGAGCGGTCGAGCGCAGCAGGCTTCGCTTCGAGACGATGGCAATTCCTGTCAAGGCCAAGCTCCCCAGATCAGCACCGACGCAGTCGTGCATGTCCCCGGGCATAGCACCCGAGACCAAGGCCGGATATCGTTGAAACTAGCTATGCCCGCCGCGCCGGGATCGGCCGGTCAGGCCGCGGGCACATGCAAGGCCAGCACGGTTTCGCCGCGCCGCGACCGCGTGTCGAGCGTACCGCCCAGCCGTCCGGCCCGTGCCCGCATCGAGCGCAGGCCGGTGCCCGGGACGGGCGCTTGCGAGGCGGCATCGAAGCCGACGCCATTGTCGTTTATGGCCAGGCTCAGCGTCTCGCCGCGCCGGTGCAGGTCGATGACGACGCGGCTTGCCTGGCTGTGCTTGAGCACGTTGGTCAGGCCTTCCTGC
>NZ_RZPI01000126.1:0-10322 GCF_003998715.1 Mesorhizobium sp. M7A.F.Ca.CA.002.15.2.1 | reverse complement strand
GGTGCTGTCCTATATCGACATCGGCAGGTCGGAGGGGGCGACGCTGGCCGTCGGCGGCGGCAAGGTCGATGGACCGGGAGGCGGCTGTTATGTCGGCCCGACCCTGTTCACCAACGTGACCAACGGCATGCGCATCGCGCAGGAGGAGATTTTCGGGCCGGTGCTGAGCGCCATTGCGTTCAACGACGAGGCGGAAGCGCTGGCGCTGGCCAACGACACGCAATACGGCCTGACCGGCTATCTCTGGACCTCTGACGTCACCCGCGCCTTCCGTTTCACCGATGCGCTGGAGGCCGGCATGATCTGGGTTAACTCCGAGAACGTGCGGCATTTGCCGACCCCCTTCGGCGGCGTCAAGAATTCCGGCATCGGCCGCGACGGCGGCGACCATTCCTTCGACTTCTACATGGAGACGAAGAACGTCGCCTTCGCGACGACGGCGCACGCGATCCAGAAACTCGGCGGCTGACCGGAGGAAATCGGATGCCCTTGCCCAAACCCAATCTCTACCCCGCCTTCAACATCGTGCGCCTCAGCCATGTCGAGTTGGCTGTCACCGACCTCGCCAAATCCCGCGCCTTCTATGTCGACACGCTCGGCCTGCAGGTTACCGACGAGACATCAGGCGCCATCTACCTGCGCGCCATGGAGGAACGTGGCCATCACTGCATCGTGCTGCGCAAGGCGACGACGCCGGAAGCGCGCGACCTCGGCTTCAAGGTCTTTTCGGACGAGGACCTCGATAAGGCCGAGTATTTCTTCAAGGGCAAGGGCCTGCCGGTGGAATGGGTCGAGCGGCCCTACCAGTCGCGCACTTTTCGGACGCGCGACCCGCACGGGATTCCGCTGGAGTTCTATGCCCAGATGGAAAGGCTGCCGCCGATCCATCAGAAATATGCGCTCTACAAGGGCGTCAAGCCGCTACGCATCGACCACTTCAACTGCTTCTCGCCCAATGTCGACGAGTCCGTCGCCTTCTACAACGAGCTCGGTTTTCGCGTCACCGAATACACCGAGGATGCCGCAACCGGGAAGCTTTGGGCAGCTTGGACGCATCGCAAGGGCGGCGTCCACGACATCGCGTTCACCAACGGCATCGGCCCGCGCCTGCATCATGTCGCCTTCTGGGTGCCGACGCCGCTCAACATCATCGACCTGCTCGACCTGATGGCGACCACGGGCTATTTGCCGAACATCGAACGCGGCCCTGGTCGGCACGGCATCTCCAACGCCTTCTTCCTCTATGTCCGCGACCCGGACAACCACCGTATCGAGATCTACTGTTCGGACTACCAGACGGTCGATCCGGACCTGGAGCCGATCAAGTGGGACCTCAAGGACCCGCAGCGCCAGACGCTGTGGGGCGCACCGGCGCCGAAAAGCTGGTTCGAGGAGGGCAGTGCGTTTGCCGGGGCGGAGGCGCGCCAGCCGGATTTGGCGGCTTCGCCGATCATTGCGCCGTGAGTGGGATTTTGGAGATGTCAGCGTTCCGTGGCGCCCCCCTCTGTCCTGCCGGACATCTCCCCCTCAAGGGGGGAGATTGGCTAGGCCCATGGTCAGCGCCTCTGTTGCAGCGTTGGAAATTGGCGAAGGCAGAGATGACATCCGATCTCCCCCCTTGTGGGGGAGATGTCCGGCAGGACAGAGGGGGGCGCCGTAGAGCGCCATCCTCGCCCACCACCATTGCCGGAGCCGCAGCATGAAACACGCACGGCTCGCCACCTTCACCGTCGGCGGCAAGGCGCGCTATGGCGCGGTCACCAGCAAGGGTGTCATCAACCTGTCGGCGCGCCACGGCCAGTGGCCGACGCTGCGGGAAGCGATCGAGGCCGGCGCCTTGCGGCGGCTGGCGGAAGAGGCCGAGGCCTTCCCGATCGATTTCCCGCTCGACGCCATTGCCTACGAAATTCCGATCCCTTCGCCGGAAAAGATCATCTGCGTCGGCGTCAACTATCCGGACCGCAACGAGGAGTACAAGGACGGCCAGGCAGCACCCTCGAATCCGTCGCTGTTCGTCCGTTTTCCCCGCTCCTTCGTCGGCCATGGCGCGCCGCTGGTGCGGCCGCCGGAATCCCCGCAGCTCGATTATGAGGGCGAAATCGTCATCGTCATCGGCAAGGCGGGACGGCGCATTGCCGAGGCCAACGCGCTCAGCCATATTGCGGCATTGTCGCTGTGCAATGAAGGCACCATCCGCGACTGGGTGCGGCATGCCAAGTTCAACGTCACGCAAGGCAAGAATTTCGACCGCAGCGGCTCGATCGGCCCTTGGCTGGTGCCGTTCACCGACGCGGAGCAGATCGCCGACATCGCGCTGACCGCCCGCGTCAATGGCGAAATCCGCCAGCAGGACCGCACCAGCCGGATGATCTTCTCGTTTCGCAAGATTATCGCCTATGTCTCGACCTTCACCACGCTGGTGCCGGGCGACATCATCGTCACCGGCACGCCGACGGGCGCCGGCGCCCGCTTCGAGCCGCCGATCTGGCTGAAGCCGGGCGACGTCATCGAGGTCGAGGCAGACGGCATCGGCGTGCTGCGCAACAGCGTCGTCGACGAGGAAGCAGCATGACCCCGGAGCAAGTGGAAGACGCCGCGGCACGGCTGTTCGAGGCCGAGCGTTCACGCCGCCAGATCCGGCTGCTCAGCCTCGATTTTCCCGAGGCGACGATGGAGGATGCCTATCGCGTGCAGGCAGCGCTGGTGGCGCGCAAGATCGATGCCGGGCTGAAGCCGAAGGGCTGGAAGATCGGCCTCACCTCCAAGGCGATGCAATATGCGCTCGCCATCGACACGCCGGATTCGGGCGTGCTGTTCGACGACATGTTCTTCAATGACGGCGCGTCGGTTCCGGCCGGCCGCTTTATCCAGCCGCGCGTCGAGGCCGAGATCGCCTTCGTCATGAAGGCGCCGCTGAAAGGCCCCGGCGTGACGATCTTCGACGTGTTCAACGCCACCGACTACATCACGCCGGCGCTCGAAATCCTCGATACGCGCATCGAGCGCGTCAATGCGGAGACGAAGAAGGCGCGTACCTTCTTCGACACCATTTCAGACAATGCCGCCAATGCCGGCATCGTCATCGGCGGCCGGCCGCAGCGGCCTGATGAGACCGACATGCGCTGGATCGGCGCCATCGTTTCGCGCAATGCCGAGGTCGAGGAGACCGGGCTTGGCGCCGGCGTGCTCAACCATCCGGCGATGGGCATTGCCTGGCTGGCCGACAGGCTCGCCCGCTACGGCATGTCGATCGCTGCCGGCGAGGTCGTTCTCTCCGGGTCGTTCGTGCGTCCGGTCGAGGCGCGACCCGGCGACACGATCGTCGCCGATTTCGGCAGTTCGGGCACGGTCAGCATCCATTTCGCGAAGGGCTGACGGTTCCGCCAGTTCTTATCAATCGGCCTTATTCGCCATGCAGATAGGCAATCACCACATCGGCTGCGATGGCCGACATGCGCAAGCCGACCTCCCTGGTGATGTCGCCTTCGACGCGGCTCTGCACCCAGCCGAGGAAGGCGAAGGCCCGCAAGGCAGAAAACAGCGGCAGCGCGGCGATGTCGCGCGCCGTCAGTTCGCGCTCCTGCCGATAGCCCTTGAGCAAAGCGTCCTCGATCAGCGGATAGATCGCCTCATCGCGGTTCTGGTAAAGCGCGACGGCAAGGTCGTACATGTGCCAGCCATGGCCGCAATCGTCGAAGTCGATGATGCGGATCGCACCATCATGGACGAGCACATTCTCGCGCACCAGGTCGGCGTGGATGATGCCGAAATTGCGGGCACTGCGTTCATACGTCAATAGCGCGCGCACGGCCTTTTCGCGCGCCCGCAAAACCAGCTCCCGGCGAGGACCGTCGAGGAAGGGCGAGGTCTCGAAACGCCCCCAATTCGGGTTCGCGCCGAAGAAGCCGTCGAAATCCCAGGCATGGCGGGCAAAGCCGGACGGAGGCGTCCAGGCTGCTGTGACATTGTGCATGTGGGCGATGGTTCGCCCGATCTCGGTAAAGATCTGTCTTGCCTGCTCGGGCGTAAAATCCAGCGGCACGCCTCGCGCGCCGACGGCGCGGCCTTCCAGCCAGCTCAGGCAATCGACTTGCCGGGGTTGCATTGAGGCGTTCGCGCTGACAAGCACGAACAGATCGCCAGCCGGCGTGGCGACCGCAGATGGCGTGGCGATGCCGGCCGATTGCAGAAAACCCATCCATTGCAGTTCCGAGCGCAGGGCGGCGTCCGTGTGATAGCCAAACCGGTGAATGCGCATGGCGGCCGGCTGGCCATCGGGCAGACGGATCCGGAAGACCGCGTTCTCGCGGAATTTCAGCAGCTCCGGCTCACCCTCATCAATGCCCCAATGGGCGAGCGCGCGCCTGGCCAGCGCCGTGACGTCGGCTGCCGTCTCGGGTTCGGATTGCGCGGAGACTGCGCTCACGCCTTCACTCCGCCGACTTCGCCAAGCACTTCTTCGAGGACGCCGATCAGGAAGTCGGCATTGTCGCGGGAGAACGGCATTGGCGGGCGGATCTTCAACACATTGCCGTGGATGCCGGTCTTGCCCATCAGCACGCCGCGCTGGCGCATCCGGTTGGCGACCTGCTCGGCAATGTCGGGCGCCGGTTCGCGCGTCTTGCGGTCGTGAACCAGTTCGGCGCCGAAGAACAGGCCAGCGCCCCTGACCTCGCCGATACATTCATGGCGATCGGCGAGCGGGCGCAGCAGGTTGAGTGCATAGGCGCCGACGTCACGCGCGTTGGCAACGAGATCTTCCTGCTCGATGACGTCGAGAACGGCATTGGCCACCGCGCAGGAAACCGGATTGCCGCCGAAGGTGTTGAAATAACGGAAGGCGTTGCGGAAGGTCGCCAATATCTCCCTTGATGTGACCACGGCGGCGATTGGATGGCCGTTGCCCATCGGCTTGCCCATGGTGACGATGTCGGGAACGAAGCCTGCGCGCTGGTGGCCCCAGAAATGACTGCCGGTGCGGCCGAAACCAGGCTGCACCTCGTCGGCGATGACCAGTCCGCCGGCGTCACGCACCGCGCGCATCGCGTCGTCGAAAAAGCCGGATGGGAGCGTCGGAAAGCCTTCATTGGCGAGCAGCGGACAAAGGATGATGCCGGACAGGCCGATACCGTCCTTTGCCAGCGCGGCGATGGCTTCGCGCACTGCGTCGCCAAAGGCTTTGCCGTTGGCCATCGCAGCCGGATGGCGATAGCTGTCAGGCGCCGGCACCAGCCTGACATTGCGGGCGCGGCCGCCGACCGGCGGCATGCGGGTGCTGAGCTGCGAAACCGCCGCGGTGTTGCCATGATAGGTGGCGTCGGTGGCGATGATACCCATGCGGCCGGTGGCGGCCTGCGCCATGCGCAGCGCGATGTCGTTGGCCTCGCTGCCGGTGCAGGTCAGGATGGCGGTCGACAGGCTGGCATCGAAGGTCGCGGTCAGCCGCTCGACATAGTCGAGGATGGCGGTGTGAAGATAGCGCGTGTGGGTGTTGAGCAGGCTTGCCTGCCGGCACAGGGCCTCGACCACATAGGGGTGGCAGTGGCCGACATGGGCGACGTTGTTGTATGCGTCGAGATATTTGCGGCCGTCGGCATCGTAGAGCCAGACACCTTCGCCGCGCACCAGGTGCACGGGCTCGTCATAGAACAATTGCGATTTCGCACCGAGCAGGCGCGAGCGCCGGCTAACCAACGCTTCTTGCGGTTGAGTCATTGCGTCTCGAAACTCCGTTCTCTCCAATAACCGTCAGACCTTCGACAGGCCTGCATCCAATGCTTCGCCGATCCTCGCGACATCCGCGGCGCTGACGATAAGCGGCGGCGACAGGATGATGGCGTTACCGGAGACGCGCAGCATGACGCCGGCCTCGTAGGCCGCCTCCGAAACCAATGCCATGGTCTTCTTGTCGGCGGGCTTTTTCGTCGCGCGGTCCGAGACCAGCTCCAGCGCCGCCATCAGGCCCTTGTACCGGACATCGCCGACGATCGCATGCTTCGCCTTCAGCCCCTCCAGCACGGCTGCGAGTTCGACACCACGCGCGGCCGCGTTCTCGTTCAGGCGCAGCCGTTTGGTCTCGGCAAGCGCCGCCAGACCCGCGGCGCAGCCGACAGGATGGCCGGAATAGGTATAGCCATGGCCGATGGCGCCGAAGCTGGTCTTGTCGGCCTCGAAGACATCGGCGACCTTGGCGCCGATCAAAGTGGCGCCGAGCGGGAAATAACCCGAAGTGATCGCCTTGGCGATGGTCATGAAATCCGGCTTCACACCGGACAGACGCGAACCCGACCATGCGCCGGTGCGGCCGAAGCCCGTCACCACTTCGTCGGCGATCAGCAGGATCTCGTGGCGGTCGCAGATTTCGCGCACCAGCGGCATGAAGCTCTCATGCGGAACGATGACGCCGCCGGCGCCGAGAACCGGCTCCATGATGAAAGCGGCGATGGTGTCGCCACCCTGGAAGGCGATTTCGTCCTCCAGCGCCCTGGCGCAGAGTTTTGCCAGCCGCACTGGGTCGGTCTCGTCGAACGGATTGCGGAAGGTCCAGGGCGCAGGAATGTGGAAGACGCCCGGCAGCAGCGGCTCGTAGTTGCGGCGGAAATTGGCGTTGCCGTTGACCGACGCGCCACCGAAATGCGTGCCGTGGTAGCCTTTCTTCAGCGCCAGGAACTTGGTCCGGTCGGCCTGGCCGCGGATCTTCCAGTACTGCCGCGCCAGCCGAAGTGCCGTTTCGACCGAATCCGAGCCGCCCGAAGTGAAAAACGTCCGCACCATGCCTTCTGGCTCGAACCATTCGCAGAGTTCGTAGGCGAGCTCGATCGACGGGCCGGTCGAGGTGCCGCGAAAGCCGGAATAATAGGGCAGCGCGCCAAGCTGGTCGGCGATCGCTTTCTTGATCGGTTCGCAGCTGTAGCCGAGATTGACGTTCCACAGGCCGCCGACGGCGTCGAGCACGGTGTTGCCGGCGATGTCGGTGACCATCACACCCTCGCCTTTCATGATCACCTTTGGCGGGTTGGCCCGCATCTCGGCCGGATGCGCCATCGGATGCCAGATCGGCTTGGCGTTGGTTTCGGTGAGAAAATTGATGTCGCGCATAATGGACTCCGCAAAAATCTCAGGCAACTGGGACGAGGTCGAAATGGCCGAGCGCCTCGGCATAGGAATGAGCCGGGCGAGCGACGTCGAAATGCACCGTGCGCATGCCGGCAGCACAGCCGCCATCGACATTGCGCCGCTGGTCGTCGACGAAGACGCAAGCGCCGGCAGGCAGGCCAAGCGCCTCGGTGACGAAGGCATAGGCACGCGGGTCGGGCTTGAGGATGCCGGTGTAAGTGGCGTCGATGATAACATCGAACAGGCCGAGCAACGGCAGCCGCTGGCGGAAGTCGGCGCCGTAGAACAGGTCGAGTTCATTGGACAGGATGGCCAGTCGAAAACCGGCGGCATGCACCGTGCGAATGGTGCTGTCAGCCTCCGGCCGCACCACCTTTTCCGGCTCGGCCCCTCGCGCGCGCCGGACGAAGGTCTCCATCGCCTGCCAGTCCTCCCCCACCAGACGGCCGACCTCGCTTGTGCGTGTGCGCCAATAGTCACGCTCGCTGATCTCGTCGGCCTGCATGGCGCGCCACAGCGGATCGCTGCCCGGATCGAACGGCCCGCGCCATTGCAGCGTCCCCGGCGCGAGGCCGAGCGCCTGTTCGGTCAAGGCGTGGGTCTCGAACAGCGTGCGGGTGACGACGCCGCCGAAATCGAGGACAAGCGCCTGGACGGGAACAGCACTCACGCCGCCACTCCCTCGGCCGGCTTGCCGCGCGGAACGATGCCTTCCTCGACCCAGCGGTCGAAGATCTCGAGCGCCTTGCCGACGAAGTCGTCGCTGTTGATGTGAGCGTCGATCTCGTGGAACTCGACGCCGGCGGGAATGACCTTGCGCATTTCGTCAGTGAAGGCGGCCAGGGCTTCCGGCTCATAGAGCGGCTCGCCCTCCACGTCCCATTCCTGGATGCCCTGGGACGGCAGGATGAAGGCGGAGCGGCCTCTGGCGGCACCGAGCTTGGCGGCGATGGTCCTGGCGACCTGGCGGCGATCGTCGGCATCGACGGTGATCGAAGCGATCAGCCTGTTGTGGGCATGAAACGGTCGCGTCGAGAATTTAGCCGGCAAATCCTGCCAGGTCGGCAGGTCGACCATGTCGACCGCGCCGGGTGCTGCGATCTGCGGAACGCCGCGGGCACCGGCATTCTCCAGCCGGTCGGTGCCGGAACTGACGACGGAGCCCGCGAGATGGTTGGTGATCTCCTGCAGGCTGAAGTCGAACACCGCGCAGAAATGGTCTTGGCCGGCAATCGATTCGAAGGCGCGGCCGCCCATTCCGGTGGTGTGGAAGACGGCAACGTCATAGCCGCGCTGTTCCAGCGCCGGCTTCAGCGTCTTCATGTAGCGCAGGCAGCTGCTGCCGAGCGAGGTCATGCCGATGGTCGGGCCTGTTGCCCGCGCCGACACGCGCGACGCCAGCACGATTTTCGCCGCGCCGACGACCGCACCACAGGCCTGTGACAGGACCAGCCTGCAGATCGAGTTGAGGCCGTACAGCCCGCCCGCCCAGAGGATCATCATCAGGTCGGGCGCGACGCGCTCGGGTGGGATGAGGTGCGAATAGGCGATGGTCGAGACGACGAATTTCGGCACGCCGAGCGGCAGGCAAAGCGCCACGTCGAGCGCCAGATCGGTTCCCATCGAACCGCCGATGGCGATGAAGGCGTCAATCTCGCCGTTTTGATGGAGCTTGCGCACCAGTTGCACGGCGCCGCCGGCCATCAGCGTCATGGCGGTGTTCTCGTCACCACTCGAAACGATCTCGGCGATCGTCACATCCACCGCCCGCGCCACGGCGTGCTTATCGTGGTCCGGACTGTAGGGCGGGTCGCCCAGCACGCTGACATCCATCATCACGGCGCTGCCGCCCGACTGCTCGATGCACTGTTTCATGAACAACAGCTCTTCGGCCTTTGTGTCGCCCGTGCCGATGACCAGGATGCGGGGTGCTGTCTCCGAGGGCATCAGGCCTGCCTCCTCAGGGTTTGCAGGTTTTCACCGTTGAGGCGCATGGAAATCTCCCGTGCCGCCGCCCTCACGGCAAGTCCCCGCTCCGTGATCGCGGCCGCCGTCGTTCTGGCCTTTGGCGCCGCCACCGCGATGGTGCCGAGCGCAAAGCCATCCGCCCCGCGGATTGCCGCCGCGACGCTGATCACACCTTCCTCATAGCCCTGGTCGCAGATCGAATAGCCGCGCTCGCGCGCCTCGCCCATGGATCTTGAGATGGCGGCCGGCTCGATCAGCGTATGGGCCGTGAAGGCATCGAGCGAACCCGTCAGGCACGCCTTGACGGTCTCGTCGCGGGCGAAGGCCAGATAGGCGATGCCCGACGCGGTCGAATGCAAAGGCAGCAACTGACCGATGTCGATGTTGACCCGGTTTGCCCATGCTGGATGCTCGACGTTGACGGTGACCAGCCTGTCGACGCCGAATTCCGACAAATGCACGGTCTCGGCCGTCGATGCGGCCAGGTCCCGCACCAGCGGAACGGCCGTCTGCAGGAAGGGAAAGCGCGCCTCGCGGATGCGCGCCAGCCGCGACAGCCCGGCGCCGAGGCGATAGTGCCGCGTACCCGCATCCTGCTCGACGAAACCACGGCCGGCCAGCGCTACCAGCAGCCGCCTTGTCGTCGCCTTGTCGAAGCCCGAGCGGCGCGCCAGATCGGACAGGCCGAGCTCGGGCTCGTCGACGTTGAACAGCTCCAGAAGCGAGATCGCTTTTCCGACCGTACTCAAATTTGCCTCCCCGTTCGGGACAATCATTTAACGTGTGAATTAACTTGACAGGCATCAGCATTGTTTGCAAGTCTATATTCAAAATAACGGTTCAAATAATGAACCAACCGCCAGAGTGCATGGGACAGGCCATTCGGCCGGCGAACTCAAGGGTTTGCAAACAGGAGGGATCAATGACAGCAGTCTCGGAACAGGCGCCGGCCAACAGGCTGCGCAAGAACAGTCTTGGCGTCGGCGCCATCACCTTCATGGTGATTTCTGCGGCCGCCCCACTCACGGCAGTCGCCGGCGGCACGCCGCTTGGCATGCTGATGGGCAATGGCGCCGGCTTTGCCGGCACCTATCTCATCGTGACCGTGCTGCTGCTTTTGTTCGCGGTCGGCTATGTCGCCATGTCACGCCATGTCGGCAATGCCGGCGCCTTCTATGCCTATGCCGCACGCGGCCTCGGCAGCATGGCCGGCGGCGCCACGGCGCTGATCGCCATCC
>NZ_RZPI01001269.1:0-458 GCF_003998715.1 Mesorhizobium sp. M7A.F.Ca.CA.002.15.2.1 | reverse complement strand
GTCCGCCACCTTGCGCACGCCGGGGTCGCCGTCGAATATCTGACGTATCTGGTCCAGCAATGCGAATGCCATCAGGAGCCTCTTTCCGGGTTAACTACACAAACACAATCCAGGCGCGATGCGCTGGGATAGAGGTAGCGCGGAATCGATCTTGCGCAAACAGGGCGGCCGTGGTCGAACGCTCGATATTTCAGCCGGCCGGACACCTCCATACATCAGATGATCGACCTTAGTATCCAGACCGTCGCCATGCTCGCTTTCGCCGCTTTTGCTGCGGGCTTTGTCGATTCGATCGCCGGCGGCGGCGGGCTGATCACAGTGCCGGCGCTGCTGCTTGCCGGCTTCACGCCGGTCCAGGCGCTCGCCACCAACAAACTGCAAGGCATGTTCGGCTCGGGCTCGGCGACCATCCACTACGCGTCGAAGGGTCATGTCGACCTGCGCCGGCAATTGCCGTC
>NZ_RZPI01001268.1:0-458 GCF_003998715.1 Mesorhizobium sp. M7A.F.Ca.CA.002.15.2.1 | reverse complement strand
TTCTCAGAGCCGCCCATGCCCGCGCGGGACGGCGCGAAGGAAGGCTTGCTCGAATTGCCGAACTTGACGTCGCCGGTCTGGGCCATGAAGCCTTCGATGACGCGGTGGAAGACCACGCCGTCATAGGCGCCTTCCCTAGCCAGTTCCTTGATGCGGGAGACGTGGCCCGGCGCCAGGTCGGGGAAAAGTTCGATGACGACCGTGCCCTTGGTCGTTTCCATGATGAGCGCGTTCTCGCGGTCCTTGATTTCGGCCATGTCAGATATCCTTTTGAGAAAACAGAGTTATTTGACAATTTTACTTGTCTGCGGCGATGCGCACCTTGATCATCCGGTCGGGGTCGGAGACCGTGCCGTTATCCGCCTGGTCGCCCTTCTTGATGTGATCCACCAGTTCCATGCCGCTGACGACATTGCCGACGATGGTGTACTGGCCGTCGAGCGGCGGTGCCGGAGCTG
>NZ_RZPI01001267.1:0-460 GCF_003998715.1 Mesorhizobium sp. M7A.F.Ca.CA.002.15.2.1 | reverse complement strand
TTCGCCGGCGAGAACGCGATCTCCTCGAGGGCGAGCACCGCCGGCGAAGCGGTCACGATCACCGCTTTGGCGCGGACGGTGCCGCGATCGGTGACGCAGGCGACGCCGGGCACGTCCCACAGGATCTTACGCACCGGCGTCGACAGTTCGACCGGCACGCCGGCGCCGAAACGCGCCACCAGCGCGCCAAGGCCCTCCTTGCTGAAGTAGTTCGGGTCGAGATCGGCGGCGGCTTGGAAGTCCAGGATCGAGATTTCGTCCTCGTCGGCGCCGAAATCCATCGGCCCGGCGAAGGTGGCGGCGGCGCGCGGCGCATGGCCTTTTGCCAACAGCGCCGAAAGACGATCGTCATCTCCGTCCTTCACTTCATGCCTGGCCAGCAGTTCGAACAGCTTTGCGTCGGCGGCCTTCATGTCGGCTTCTTCCGCTTCGCTCGCCTTGCGCTCGCGGTAGTAGAGAT
>NZ_RZPI01001266.1:0-462 GCF_003998715.1 Mesorhizobium sp. M7A.F.Ca.CA.002.15.2.1 | reverse complement strand
AATCAGGACGATCCACGCGCCCTGCTCTATGCCAGCCTTTCCACCGTCACCTCGGGCACAATCGAGGACATTCGTGCCAAGCTCGGCAAGATCGATCGCAGCCGGCTGTCGGAGGGCGACCGCGCCTTGCTCGACGCCGCTCAGGCCATTGCCGGCGAGGCCGGCAGCGAGCTTGCTCCAGCGCCGGTCGCGCGATCCCGCCTCTGTCGACGCCTGCCGTTCCGGGCGGGCATCGTCGCGCAGCATTTTGCCGAAGCCGGCGTCATCGTTTCTGCCGTTCGCGGCAGGCTGCTCCGACGTCGCGCGCGTGGAGGCAAATCCTGGCAAGGCCGAGCCGAGGCTGGTGGTCATTTAGGGGCGGCTCCAAGCATCTGGTCGATCAGGTCGAGCTGTCGACGTGTTCTGGTCATGGCGGCGTCGGTCGGATCGGCGGGCTCTGGACCGGCGGCGGGGGGAGGTGGC
>NZ_RZPI01001265.1:0-462 GCF_003998715.1 Mesorhizobium sp. M7A.F.Ca.CA.002.15.2.1 | reverse complement strand
ACTGGCGCCGTCATCATGGCCATCATGGCAATGGCATCGCCATTGCCATGATGGCCATGATGACGGCGCCAGTCGCGCGCATTGGCGGCGGGCAAGGCCGTGAGCGTGGTGGCGGCCACGGCAGCGGCCAGGACGGCGGTTTTGAAAATTCGGTTCATGTCGGTCTCCTTCGTTCCGGCCCGTGCAGTTTCGGGGATGCGGTCCGGCTTTACCGAAGACTAATATGCGACCGTGGCTGAACGGGGGCTGAACGGATTTTAACGTGTTTATTCAAAACGGACGTCAAAAATCACAGGCTCTCAAGGGAGCGATCTGCCCGGGAGCGCCGGTTCGAAGCCGGCTCAGCCGACCGACAGGTTGACGGCCTTGGGACCCTTGCCGCGCTTATCCGGCTCGGTATCGAACGACACTTTCTGCCCATCCTCGAGGCCGGGAAGACCGGACGCCTGCACAGCTGAAATA
>NZ_RZPI01001264.1:0-462 GCF_003998715.1 Mesorhizobium sp. M7A.F.Ca.CA.002.15.2.1 | reverse complement strand
CAGTCCAGCAGGTTTTCATTGCCTTGCGCGGCACGGGTCAGCGCATCGAGTGCGCTTTCGACGGCGGCGACATCGCGCGTGCCCTTCAGCCGTTGCAGCTTCGACAATTGCCGGGCCCTGACCTCGGCATTGTCGATCTTCAGCACGTCGACCTCGATGTCGGTCTCGGGCCGATGGGCGTTGACGCCGACCAGCATCTGCTCGCCGGAATCGATCCGCGCCTGCGTGCGCGCGGCAGCTTCCTCGATGCGCAGCTTGGGAATGCCCTGTTCGGTCGCCGCCGCCATGCCGCCGAGCGCCTCGACCTCCTCGATATGAGCAAGCGCGCGCGCCGCCAGATCATGCGTCAGCCGTTCAAGATAGGCCGAACCGCCCCACGGGTCGATGATGCGCGTGGTGCCGGATTCCTTTTGCAGGATGAGCTGGGTGTTGCGGGCGATCCGCGCCGAATGGTCGGTCGGC
>NZ_RZPI01001263.1:0-463 GCF_003998715.1 Mesorhizobium sp. M7A.F.Ca.CA.002.15.2.1 | reverse complement strand
GGCCGACACCGTGGCCGCGTTGAGATCCGCCGTGATGTCGGCGGACAAGGTCGCCGCTGGATTTTCCAGGCTGACCGGCGGCGCCCGCAGCGTGCCGCCGGCAACCGTGAAGGCTATGTCGGTATCGCCAGCGGCAAAGCTGCCATCAGCGGCAATCTCGGGCGCGAAGCCGGCGGTCTTGGCCGCATCGATGTCGCGCCCGATCGCATCCGCCTTGGCGAGGAACGCACTGAACGCATCTGGATTGAGGCCAGCAACTTTCACGCCCTTCAACGCCGCAGTTCCGGAGCCTGACAAGGCAGCCACCATCCCTTCGACCGATTTGCCGCTGCTTGACAGCGCCGTCGAGAAATCGCCGATGCCGCTGATGCCGGCATCCGGCAGCACGGTCGCCAGATCGGCGCCCGCCAGTTTCATCTGGCCAGAGAACAGTCCGGTGCCGTTGTTGTTCTTCAACTCGAAT
>NZ_RZPI01001262.1:0-465 GCF_003998715.1 Mesorhizobium sp. M7A.F.Ca.CA.002.15.2.1 | reverse complement strand
CGTCTACTCCGGCCAGTTCAAGATTTCAAATCCTGACAAGAATGGTGCCGACAAGAACAGCGCCGAGCTGCGCGGCACCGATGGCGAGACGGTGAAAGTCTCGGCCGGCAAGCCCGATCCGGGCTTTCGGCTGAACGGCAAGTTTTCGCTAGACCACCAGAAGCTGGGTGTCGACGAATTCCGCTTCGAGACCGGGCCTCTCGACAACCCCTACACCGCCGATGGCAAGGCTTCTGTCGATCTCGGGCTGAAACCGAGTTTCGCCATCGAGGCCAATGGCGCGCAGGTGCAGTTCGACGAGGCGGTGGGCGCCGAAGCCGGCGCCGGCCTGACGCTGGACCAGCGCATCGCGGCGTTCGAGCAAGCGCTGCTCGATATGCCGAAGCCGACCATCCCCGGCACGGTCGAGGTCAAGCTGCCGGCGGTGGTGGTCGGCGACACCACGGTGCGCGACGTGCATCTTTC
>NZ_RZPI01001261.1:0-465 GCF_003998715.1 Mesorhizobium sp. M7A.F.Ca.CA.002.15.2.1 | reverse complement strand
ATGCCGGGCCGTTCGGCAAGAGCGACAGGGCGCTGGCGCTTGGCGTCGTCGCCGTGCTGTGCGCCCCAGGGCTGTGGCCGGCATCGATCGCGCCATTTGTGTTTCCGGCCATGGCAACGCTTTCGCTGCTGACCGCCATAAACCGGATACGCGCCGGGCTTATTGGCAGCGCCAGCTGAGCATCGAGGCTCGCCATGCCGCCAGTGGGGCCGCCAGAGGGAAAGACCATGATGCACGAACCGGTCGCCGCCGCGGCCACGGAAAGCCTTGCGCGGCAAGCGCAGGAGCGGGTCTTCCGCAGCCATGACGGGACGGAGATCTTCTACCGATTCTGGCCGGCGGCTTCGGCCGATGCCAAAGGCGCGATGGTGCTCTTCCATCGCGGCCACGAGCATGGCGGCCGCATGGCCCATCTCGTCGATGAATTGCGGATGCCGGACCACGCCTTCTATGCCTGGGATGCCC
>NZ_RZPI01001260.1:0-466 GCF_003998715.1 Mesorhizobium sp. M7A.F.Ca.CA.002.15.2.1 | reverse complement strand
CCTGACAGCGTCACGCCGCGCTCGCCGACTTGGCTGTCATAGCCTTTTTCCAGCTTGAGGATGAATTCATCGGCAAGTGCATCCTTCGCCGCCGTCTCGATTTCGGTCTTGCTGGCTCCCGGCCGGCCGAAACCGATATTGTCACGCGCGCTTGCCGCGAAAATGGTGACGTCCTGCGGCACGATGGCGATGCGCTGGCGGACCGAAACGGGATCGGCCTCGCGCACATCGACGCCGTCGATCAGGATCTTGCCTGTTTCGGGATCGTAAAAACGCAGGATCAGCGAAAACACCGTGCTCTTGCCGGCCCCTGACGGCCCGACGATCGCCACCGTCTCGCCCGGCATGACCTGAAAGCTTAAGCCGTGCACGGCGGCGCGGTCGGGCCTTGCCGGGTAGGAGAAGGAGATATTGTCGAAGACGATCGCGCCCTTGGCGACGGCCGGCAGCGGCTTCGGATCGGCGG
>NZ_RZPI01000125.1:0-10413 GCF_003998715.1 Mesorhizobium sp. M7A.F.Ca.CA.002.15.2.1 | reverse complement strand
ATTCCGTGTTTCTGGACAGGGTGAAGCGCGGCGGCTAAAAGGCCAAGTCCTAATCTTCTAAAACGCAGAGCCCATTTCCGCCGGTTTGCCGGCGGCCCTTCTGAAAAGGCAGCATTCATGAGTGGCGTGAACGAAATCCGGTCGACATTTCTCGACTACTTCCGCAAGGAGGGTCACGAGATCGTCGCGTCGAGTCCGCTGGTGCCGCGCAACGACCCGACGCTGATGTTCACCAACGCCGGAATGGTACAGTTCAAGAACGTCTTCACCGGCCTGGAGAAGCGGCCCTATTCGCGCGCCTCGACCGCCCAGAAGAGCGTTCGCGCCGGCGGCAAGCACAACGATCTCGACAATGTCGGCTACACCGCGCGTCATCTGACCTTCTTCGAGATGCTCGGCAACTTCTCCTTCGGCGACTATTTCAAGGAGCGCGCCATCGAGCTTGCCTGGAACCTGATCACCAGGGAATTCGGGCTGAGCAAGGACAAGCTGCTGGTCACCGTCTATCACACGGATGACGAGGCGGCCGGCTTCTGGAAGAAGATCGCCGGTTTTTCCGACGACCGCATCATTCGCATCGCGACCTCGGACAATTTCTGGGCGATGGGCGACACCGGACCCTGCGGGCCGTGCTCGGAGATCTTCATCGACCGCGGCGAGCACATCTGGGGCGGCCCTCCCGGCAGCCCGGAGGAGGACGGCGACCGTTTCCTGGAATTCTGGAACCTGGTGTTCATGCAGTATGAACAGGTGACGAAGGAGGAGCGCATCGACCTGCCGCGCCCCTCGATCGACACCGGCATGGGCCTGGAGCGCATGGCCTCCATCCTGCAAGGGGTGGAAAGCGTCTTCGAGACCGATCTGTTCCGTCACCTGATCGACGCGGCCTCGTCCGCGATCGGGCATGATCCCGACAAGGAGACGGTCGCCTCCTACCGAGTCATTGCCGATCATCTGCGCTCGTCCTCCTTCCTGGTCGCCGATGGCGTGCTGCCCTCGAACGAAGGCAGGGGCTACGTCCTGCGCCGCATCATGCGCCGCGCCATGCGCCATGCGCAGCTGCTCGGTGCCAACGAACCGCTGATGTGGAAGCTGGTGCCGGCGCTGGTGCGCGAAATGGGCCAGGCCTATCCGGAACTGCTGCGCGGCGAACAATTGATCACCGAGACGCTGAAGCTCGAGGAGACCAGGTTTCGCAAGACGCTGGTGCGCGGCCTCGGCCTGCTTTCCGAGGCGACCGAAACGCTGCATGCCGGCGACATGCTGGATGGCGAGACGGCCTTCAAGCTCTACGACACCTATGGCTTCCCGCTCGACCTGACGCAGGACGCACTGCGCCAGCGCAGCATCTCGGTCGATATTGCCGGCTTCACCAACGCGATGGAGCAGCAGAAGGCCGAGGCGCGCAAGCATTGGGCCGGGTCCGGCGACGCCGCCACCGAGACCATCTGGTTCTCGGTGCGCGAGAAGGCCGGCGCCACCGAGTTCCTCGGCTATGAGACTGAAGCTGCGGAAGGCATCATCCAGGCGCTTGTCCGGGACGGCAAGGCTGTCGACGGCGCCGGCAAGGGCGACGCGGTGGCGATCGTCGTCAACCAGACGCCGTTCTATGCCGAGTCCGGCGGCCAGATGGGCGACACCGGCGTCATCTCCGGCGAGGGGTTCTCGATCGAGGTTTCGGATACGCAGAAGAAGGCCGACGGGCTGTTCGTGCATATCGGCAAGGTGGCCAGCGGCACCGTCAAGACGGGCGCGGCTGTCGAGCTGAAGGTCGATCATGCAAGGCGCTCGAGGCTGCGCGCCAACCATTCCGCGACGCATCTGATCCATGAGGCGCTGCGCGAAGTGCTGGGCAGCCATGTCGCACAGAAGGGCTCGCTGGTCGCGCCCGAGCGCCTGCGCTTTGACATCTCGCACAACAAGCCGATTTCGGCCGAAGACCTCGAAGAGGTCGAGCGCATGGCCAACGAGATCGTCGTCCAGAACGGCCCGGTGACCACGCGCCTGATGTCGGTCGACGATGCCATCGCCGAGGGCGCCATGGCGCTGTTTGGCGAAAAGTACGGCGACGAAGTGCGCGTCGTGTCGATGGGCACCGGCCTGCACGGCGCCAAGGCGAACCGGCCCTATTCGGTCGAGCTCTGCGGTGGCACCCATGTCCGGGCGACCGGCGACATCGGCCTGGTGCGTGTCGTGTCGGACAGCGCGGTCGCCGCCGGCGTGCGCCGCATCGAGGCATTGACGGGCGAAGCCGCGCGCAAACATCTCGACGAGCAGGACAGGCGTTTGAAGGCGACGGCAGCCGTGTTGAAGATTTCGCCGGCCGATGTACCGGCGCGCGTCGAGACGCTGCTCGAAGAGCGCAAGAAGCTCGAAAAGGAACTGACCGAAGCGCGCAAGAAGCTGGCATTGGGCGGCGGATCGTCTGCCGATGCTCCAGCCGCCAATGAGACGGTCGCCGGTGTCGGCTTCCTCGGCAAGACGGTCTCAGGTGTCTCACCGAAGGACCTGAAGCCGCTGGCCGATGCCGGCAAGACGTCGCTCGGCTCCGGCGTCGTCGTCTTCGTCGGCGCCGGCGAAGACAACAAGGCAAGCGTCGTGGTGGCCGTCACCGACGACCTCGTCGGCCGCTTCAGCGCCGTCGACCTTGTCCGAGTGGCCTCGGCGGCACTCGGCGGGCAGGGCGGCGGCGGACGGCCCGACATGGCCCAGGCCGGCGGCCCCGACGCTTCCAAGGCCGATGATGCGATTGCTGCGGTAAGGGCGGCACTCGAAGCGGCGTAGGCGAGTGGACTGAATTTAAAGCAACGGTTGGAGGGACAGCGGACGTCACTTATCAGCCGATTTTTTCAGTCCGCACGAAGCTCGGCCGAGCCGCAATGCGCGCATACCAGTCCCGGATATCAGGGAACTCGGCCAGCAGATTTCGCCCCTCGGCGACCTTGACGAAATAACCGATGATCGGTGCGGCATGCAGGTCGGCCAGCGTCAGCTGGTCGCCCAGCAGCCACGGTCCCGGCGCTTTCAGCGCGGACAGCGTCCGAAGCGCTTTGCTCGCCTGAGCAAGGCCGCCGGCGATCAACGCCTCATCCGGCTGAGCCTTCTCCAGCCGCTCGACGGCGACATCCCAGACCATCGATCTGTAGGCATAGGCATCGAGCATGCCGATGATCTGGTTCATGGTTGCGCGGCCACGAGGCTCCGTCGCTTGCAGCGCTGGCCCGTCGAACGCCTCGTCAACATATCTGGCAATCGCGCTCGTCTCGAACAGCCGGAATCCGTCATGCTCGAAGGCCGGGATGCGGCCGAACGGATGATGTTCGAAATACCAGGCGGGAATCCCGTCGGCGGCAAAGACATCGACTGGCACAAGCTCGTAGTCGATGCCTTTTTCCTCAAGCACGAGGCGGACGATGCGCACATAGACGCTATAGTCCGCCCCGTAGACGATGGGCTTGCTCGACGATGTGGTGTTGACGCTATGATCGATGCGGGCGACGCTCTATTCTTTTATCTTCACAACGGGCTTGCCATCTTCGATGACGAGCGTGATCTTGCCTCCAAGCTCCGCCGGAGCGGGAGCGACATTGGCAGCTTGCACCTCAAACTTCGGCATGGAGTCCAAGAGCTCTTTGCCCTTGGTACTCTTTAGCCGTTCTTGCTGATCGAACCACATAGCCATTTACATCTACCTATTTTCGCAAATCCAGCTCATCCACGGAAGACAGATTTGCACTTCGACACGCCTCAAGTCTTTGTCGTTAACTCAGTGCTGTCGCGCACGAGATCAATATCGAGCGAAGCCTTTGGACGACATGCCTACGCCATCGCTTTCTGCAAATTCTCGTCGATCTTGTCGAGGAAACCGGTGGTCGACAGCCAGGGCTGGTCGGGGCCGATCAGCAGCGACAGGTCCTTGGTCATGAAGCCGGACTCGACCGTCTGGATACAGACCTTTTCCAGCGTGTCGGCAAAGCGCTTCAGCTCGGCATTGTCGTCGAGCTTGGCGCGGTGGGCGAGCCCCCGCGTCCAGGCGAAGATCGAGGCGATCGAATTGGTCGAGGTTTCCTCGCCCTTCTGGTGCTGGCGATAGTGGCGGGTAACGGTGCCGTGCGCGGCTTCGGCTTCCACCGTCTTGCCGTCCGGCGTCATCAGCACCGAGGTCATCAGGCCGAGTGAGCCGAAACCTTGCGCGACCGTGTCGGACTGGACGTCGCCGTCATAGTTCTTGCAGGCCCAGACATAGCCGCCCGACCATTTCAGGGCGGAGGCTACCATGTCGTCGATCAGGCGGTGCTCGTACCACAGCTTCTTCGACTTGAACTCGGTCTCGAATTCAGCCTCGTAGACCTCCTGGAAGATGTCCTTGAAGCGGCCGTCATAGGCCTTCAGGATGGTGTTCTTGGTCGACAGATAGACCGGGTAGTTGCGCAGCAAGCCGTAGTTCAGCGAGGCGCGGGCGAACTCGCGGATCGACTCATCGAGATTGTACATGGCCATGGCGACACCGGCGCCGGGCGCGTCGTACACATCGTGCTCGATCACCTGGCCGTCCTCGCCGACGAACTTGATGGTCAGCTTGCCCTTGCCGGGGAAGCGGAAATCGGTGGCGCGGTACTGGTCGCCGAAAGCGTGACGGCCGACGATGATTGGCTTGGTCCAGCCGGGCACCAGGCGCGGCACGTTCTTCATGATGATCGGCTCGCGGAAGATGGTGCCGCCGAGGATGTTGCGGATGGTGCCGTTCGGCGACTTCCACATCTTCTTCAGCTTGAACTCCTCGACGCGCTGCTCGTCAGGCGTGATCGTCGCGCATTTCACGCCGACGCCGTATTTCTTGATGGCGTTGGCCGAATCGATCGTCACCTGGTCGTTGGTGGCGTCGCGGTGTTCCACGCCGAGGTCGTAATATTCCAGCTTGAGGTCGAGATAAGGGTGGATCAGCTTGTCCTTGATGAACTGCCAGATGATGCGGGTCATCTCGTCGCCGTCGAGTTCGACGACCGGGTTCGCCACCTTGATCTTCGCCATGGAAAGAATGCCTCGTTGCTGGGATGTGGGACGGCCTTGCCCGCGTGGCGTTGGGCCGGGAGATGTCGCCCGTATATCAAAGCGCTTTTGGCCACGCAAACGGCGATCGGTCACGAATTGGAGGCCAGAGCCGTCGTCATTTGCGAATGCTTCATTTTCCCGGCCGAATATGGCAGGGGACGCTGAAATGCCGCAAACAGCAGTTCATTGACAATCATGCCCGTCACCAAAGATCCTGATAGCATTGCAGTCGCCGGCCCGGCGATCATCCTCGTCGAGCCTCAGCTTGGCGAGAACATCGGCATGGTCGCGCGCGCCATGGCCAATTTCGGTCTGTCGGAGCTGCGCCTCGTCAATCCGCGTGACGGTTGGCCGAGCGAGAAGGCACGTGCGGCGGCGAGCCGCGCCGATCATGTCATCGACGCCGTCACCGTCTTTGACGATCTGGCCTCGGCGCTCGCCGACCTGAACTTCGTCTTCGCCACCACGGCCAGGCAGCGCGACGGCTTCAAATCCGTGCGCGGGCCGGTGGAGGCGGGCAGGATGCTTCGGACCCGTCACGCAATGGGCCAGCGCACCGGCATCCTGTTCGGCCGCGAGCGCTTCGGCCTCTACAATGACGAGGTCGGCCTTGCCGACGAGATCGTCACGTTCCCGGTCGATCCCGATTTCTCGTCGCTCAACATCGCCCAGGCCGCGCTTCTGATGTCCTACGAATGGATGAAGTCCGGCCTGGAAGACGAGACCAAGACCAATTTTTCCGGCCCGGACATGAAGCCGGCAAGCAAGGAGGAATTGCACGGCCTGTTCGCCTATCTCGAAGGCGCACTGGAAGCGCGCGGCTATTTCCGGCCGGCACCGAAGAAGCCGAAAATGATCGACAATCTGCGTGCGGTGCTGACGCGCGCCGGTTTTGCCGAACCGGAGCTGAAGGTGCTGCGCGGCATCATCTCGTCGCTCGACAGGTTTTCGCCGGCGATGCCGCGCGGCGACGGGTCCCCTGGCGATGATCCACGGCGCTTGCCCGCGGCCGCCGCGCGAGCCCGCAAGGCGGAAGCGGCGCGCCTTGCCGGCGCCGGCAAGGACGATGACATACCGCCGCTTGGCGGAAAAGGAACCGACAATGACTGAGCGGCCGATCCTGATGTTCGATTCGGGCATCGGCGGGCTCACCGTACTGCGCGAGGCGCGCGTGCTGATGCCCGACCGCCGTTTCATCTATGTCGCCGACGACGCTGCGTTTCCCTATGGCGCCTGGGAAGAGCCGGCGCTGAGGGTGCATATCCTTGAATTGTTCGGCAAACTGCTTGAGCGGTTTGCGCCGGCCATTTCGGTCATCGCCTGCAACACCGCCTCGACGTTGGTGATCGACGCGCTGCGCGACAGATTTCCCGAGCATCCTTTTGTCGGCATGGTGCCTGCGATCAAGCCGGCGGCGGAACGCACGCGCTCAGGGCTGGTTTCGGTGCTGGCGACGCCTGGCACCGTCAAGCGCCAGTACACGCGCGACCTGATCAGCAAATGGGCGCAGAAATGCCATGTCCGCCTGGTCGGCAGCGACAGGCTGGCGGGACTGGCTGAGATCTACATGCGTGAGGGCTTCGTCGATGAGGAGGCGGTGCGCGCCGAGATCACGCCATGCTTCGTCGAACGTGATGCGCTGCGTACGGATATCGTCGTGCTCGCCTGCACACACTACCCCTTTCTGGCCAATCGTATGCGCAAGACGGCGCCTTGGCCGGTCGACTGGCTCGACCCCGCCGAAGCGATCGCGCGCCGGGCGCTGTCGCTTCTCGCCGACATCGATCCGAGCGGTCGTGGCGAGATGTTGCCTGAAGGGCCCGACCTTGCCGTCTTCACATCGAAAAGAGCCGATTTCCCCACCCGCCGCCTGATGCAGGGGTTCGGGTTGGCGATGTCGTGATTGCGAAGCGGAACATCACGGCAGTCGTTGCGTTTTTCTCCTGATGCCAACGGGAGAAAGAGCCATGCCAGCCACCTCGAAAGCCCAGCAGAAAGCCGCCGGCGCGGCTCTGTCGGCCAAGCGCGGCGAGACCAAGAAGAGCGAACTCCAGGGCGCTTCCAAGGGAATGTACGAATCGATGAGCGAAAAGCAGCTCGAGGAATTCGCCGAGACGAAGCGCAAGGGCCTGCCGGAGAAGAAGTCGAAAGGCTAGAGTGCAGTCCGCCGTTCAAGGGAAACGCCGAAGAACACGAGCCGGAATCAAAAGCCCGCGGCCAAACCGCAGGCTTCGAAATGATGTCGGCCGCCTGATTGCAGCCTACCAGCGCCCTCTGCACTGCTTGATCTTGTAGCGGATGACCTTCTTGTGGCCGTGCCGCCAGATAATTTTCTTCTTGATCACGATGCGGCAAGCCTGGTGGTGCCGGTGCCCTTGCCAATGCCTGGCCTCAGCCGGCTCCGGTGTCATGACCGCCATGGATCCCGCCAACACAGCGGCTCCTGTCAGGGTAAGGAAGAATTTCTTCATGCGAATGTAGCTCCTCTGCTCCGGTCCCTTCCTGATGCCGCTGGCGCAACCTCCCGCCACATCCGGCACTGTACTCAACCCAGAGACGCTATATCGTCGCCATGGCCTACGCCAGCCACAAGCTTGACACCGGTTAAATCTCCGTTTAATCAGCGCGCTAACACCGGGCCGCAATGCCCGGTGGTTTTCTTTATGTGCGCAAGATGCGTGGAAATCCAATTCTACTATCTTGTTTGAACTGACGTGTCCCGTGGGTTTTCCGCCGCGTTGCGTGGGAAAACCCTGTCAGGTCTCGAAAACGGAGGCCAGAGGAGGGCGCGTTTCCTTCACCCGGACCATGAGGTTCCGGGTGTGTTGTTTTGAAAAGGGAATGCGATGAGCAAGCGCGAATCCGCGAAGTACAAGATCGACCGCCGTCTCGGCGAAAACATCTGGGGCCGCCCGAAGTCCCCGGTCAACAAGCGTGAATACGGCCCCGGCCAGCATGGCCAGCGCCGCAAGGGCAAGCTTTCCGATTTCGGCCTGCAGCTGCGCGCCAAGCAGAAGCTGAAGGGGCACTATGGCGACGTTTCGGAAAAGCAGTTCCGCAAGGTTTATGAAGAGGCTGACCGCCGCAAGGGCGACACCTCGGAGAACCTGATCGGCCTGCTCGAGTCGCGTCTCGACGCGGTCGTCTACCGCGCCAAGTTCGTGCCGACCATTTTCGCCGCCCGTCAGTTCGTCAACCACGGTCACGTCAACGTCAACGGCAAGCGCGTCAACATCGGCTCGTACCGCTGCAAGCCGGGCGATGTCGTCGAAATCCGCGAAAAGTCCAAGCAGCTGGTCATCGTTCTGGAAGCTGTCTGTCTCGCCGAGCGCGACGTGCCGGACTACATCGAAGCCGATCACAACAAGATGGTCGCGACCTTCTCGCGCATCCCCGGCCTGGCGGACGTTCCGTTCGCCGTGCAGATGGAACCGAACCTGGTCGTCGAATTCTATTCGCGCTAAACGAGCGCGTTCTGCGACATCCTGCGAAGGCCGCCCGTCGAGGCGGCCTTTTCTTTGTCGGTCATGTCCGCTAATCCGGCGCTCTGGGCCATTGAAAGCGACATGCCATGAACATGCTTCCAGACATTGAAACGCTCGAACCGGTCGCCGACAGCGAAGGCGGTTTCCATCCGCTGGTCGCCGACAGCGAAGGCGGTTTCCATCCGCTGTTCGCCGACGTGCCGTCCTCGGTCGAGTTCAACAAACTGCGCAAGCGGCTGCTGCGGCTGACCCGGCAGGCGATCGAGGATTTCTCGATGGTCAAGCCCGGCCAGCGCTGGCTCGTAGCGCTGTCGGGCGGCAAGGATTCCTACGGCCTGCTCGCGGTGCTGCTCGACCTCAAATGGCGCGGGCTCTTGCCGGTCGATCTTCTGGCCTGCAATCTCGACCAGGGCCAACCGAATTTCCCCAAACATATCCTGCCGGACTATCTCGACAGCCACGGCATTGCGCACCGGATCGAATATCAGGACACCTATTCCGTCGTCACCGACAAGCTGCCGGCGGGCAGCACCTATTGCTCGCTCTGCTCGCGTCTCAGGCGCGGCCATCTCTACCGCATTGCACGCGAGGAGGGGTGCTCGGCGCTGGTGCTCGGCCATCATCGCGAGGACATTCTCGAGACCTTCTTCATGAACCTCTTCCATGGCGGGCGTCTCGCCGCCATGCCGCCAAAACTGCTCAATGACGAAGGCGACGTCATGGTGCTGCGGCCCTTGAGCTATTGCGCCGAGGTCGATCTGGAAAAATTCGCTGCCGCCATGCGATTCCCGATCATTCCCTGCGATCTCTGCGGCAGCCAGGAAGGTCTTCAGCGCAATGCCATGAAGGCGATGCTCGAGGACCTGGAAAAGCGCATGCCGGGCCGCAAGGATACGATGCTGCGCGCGCTGTCGAACAGCAGGCCATCGCATCTGCTCGACAGAAAGCTGTTCGATTTCGCTGCCCTCAAGACCCTCACCACAAGGCAAGCCGATGACATTTGACGACACCGCGATCGACTGGCTGGCCGGCATTCTGGCCGAGGCGGCACTGGCCGAGATCATGCCGCGCTTTCGCCGGTTGGGCGATGGCGATGTCAGGCAGAAGACGTCGGCCGCCGACCTGGTGACCGAAGCCGACGTCAATGCCGAGCGGCTGATCACCGCGCGGCTGCGCGAGCGGTATCCCTCAGCGATGGTCGTCGGCGAGGAGGCCTGTTCCGACAATCCAGCGCTTTTAAACGGGTTGGGCGATGCCGATCTGGCCTTCGTCATCGACCCGGTCGACGGTACTTTCAATTTCGCCTCCGGCGTGCCGCTGTTCGGCGTCATGCTGGCGGTCGTGGTCAAGGGCGAGACCGTCGCCGGCATCATCCACGATCCCGTCGGCAAGGACTGGCTGATTGGCGCCAGGGGTGCCGGCAGCCATATCCGGCATGCGCACGGCAGCATCGAGAAGGTGCATGTAGCGGTACCCGCGCCGATCTCGGAGATGACCGGCTCTGTCTCCTGGCAATATATGGCCGAGCCGGAACGGACACGGCTGGCGCGCAACCAGACCAAGATCCTGTCGCAGTTCGCCTATCGCTGCGCCGCGCACGAATACCGCCTGCTGGCGAGCGGCCATGCCCACTTCGTCGTCTACAACAAGCTGATGCCGTGGGACCACCTGGCCGGCGTGCTGATCCATGCCGAGGCCGGCGGCCATGCGGCGCGCTTCGACGGCAGCGCCTATCTGCCCTCGCATCTCGGCGGCGGCCTGCTTGTCGCGCCAGACAAGGAAAGCTGGCACGAATTGCGCCGCGAGCTCTGGGCGCAGTAGGATCGATTGCTGCGTTAGCCGAAAGCAGTACAATCTCGCGCAAATCCGGAGGCTC
>NZ_RZPI01001259.1:0-468 GCF_003998715.1 Mesorhizobium sp. M7A.F.Ca.CA.002.15.2.1 | reverse complement strand
GGGCTAGGCCGCGCCGGAGCGATCGACCTGACCGGCGCCTGCGCCGGCTTCATCTATGCGCTGATGTTCGCCGACGGGTTCACCCGCCTGCACGGCAAAGCGAGCCTTGTCATCGCCGCCAACATCCTCAGCCACCGCATCAATTTGGCCGAGCGCGCCAGCGCCGTGCTGTTTGCCGATGCCGCCGGCGCCATGGTGATCAGTCCTTGCGATGACCCGGATCGAGGCATTCTCGGCGCTTCGGTGGATTCCGACGGCTCGCGCTACGGGCTAATCCAGATTCCCGCCGGGGGAAGCAACACTCCGTTCCATGCCGACCTCGACCTCGCGCAGACACGGATGACGATCACTGACGGCCGTGAAGTATTCAGCAAGGCCGTGGAGATGATGACCGCCTGCTCGAGAGATGCGCTCACTGCTGCCCGACTGAGGCCGCAAGACCTCGATCGTTTCGTGCCGCATCAGGCC
>NZ_RZPI01001258.1:0-469 GCF_003998715.1 Mesorhizobium sp. M7A.F.Ca.CA.002.15.2.1 | reverse complement strand
GATACCGCCCGAGAAGTCCCCGGCGCGGAAGGCCGGCACCATGTCATTCTCGATGATCAGCTTGGTGTGCAGGTCGGTCAGCGTGCCTTCCAGCCCATAGCCGACCTCGATGCGCATCTTGCGGTCGTTCGGGGCCACCAGCAGCAGGACGCCATTGTTTTCCTTCGCCTGGCCGAGCTTCCAGAAGCGGAACAGCCGGTTGGCGTAAGGCTCGATCTCCTCGCCATCGAGGCTGGGGATCGTCGCGACGACGATCTGGTCGGAGCCTTTTGTCTCGAAATCGGCGAGTTTTTGGGTCAGCGCCGCCTTGGTCGCGGCGTCGATGATGCCGGCATTGTCGACGACACGGCCGGTCAGCGCCGGGAGATCGGCCGCGAGGGCGGTGAAGGGGAGGAAGAGGAGGCTTAGAAGAGCGAAAAGGAACCCTAGGCTTGCGTTCCGGAGCGCCCCCCTCTGCCCTGCCGGGCAT
>NZ_RZPI01001257.1:0-472 GCF_003998715.1 Mesorhizobium sp. M7A.F.Ca.CA.002.15.2.1 | reverse complement strand
CGCTTCGACGACTGGAAGGTGATCAACGCTCAGGCGCTGGTCACGGGCAGCGTCAGCAAGGAAGCCGACGGCCGCATCCGCGCCCAGTACCGGTTGTGGGATACCTTTGCCGGCCAGCAGATGGCTGGCGAGCAGTTCTTCGCCAACGATGCCAATCAGCGGCGTGTCGCCCATATCATCGCCGACGCCATCTATGAGCGGCTGACCGGCGAAAAAGGCTATTTCGACACCCGCGTCGTCTTCATCGACGAATCCGGCGCCAAGAATGCGCGCAAGAAGCGCCTCGCGATCATGGACCAGGACGGCGCCAACGTCCGCTATCTTTCGGACGGCAGGTCGATCGTGCTGACGCCGCGTTTCTCGCCGAACCGGCAGGAAATCACCTACATGTCCTATGAAAGCGGTCAGCCGCGGGTGTACCTGCTGCAGATCGAGACCGGCCAACGCGAACTGGTCGGCAATTTCCCAGGCA
>NZ_RZPI01001256.1:0-479 GCF_003998715.1 Mesorhizobium sp. M7A.F.Ca.CA.002.15.2.1 | reverse complement strand
GCGCCGAAAAACCGGCGTTGAAGTGGCCGAGCACGATCTCGTCGACCTCGTCGGGACCGATGCCGGCATGGTCGAGCGCGTCCGTTGCCACCTTGACGATGAGGTTTTCGAGCGTTTCGCCCTCAAGCTTGCCGAAGCGCGAATGCGTCCATCCGACGATGCATGCGGTCATGGCGGTCTCCATCCTTGGCGCCGGCCTGGCATGTCGGCTCACGGCGCATTTCGCATCTATTGTTCAAAGATAAACAATCGTGCCGGTTTCGTGAAGGGCTGGAGGCGTACAATCGCTTGGTACAGCCGAGATCGCGGCCGATTTTTTTGTTGATTGACGCGTCAATAAAAAATAATCCTGTTCTCTCAAAGGATCATGGCGAGATGCCGAAAATCGGAATGGAACCGCTGCGCCGCAAGGCGCTGATCGACGCGACGATCTCGGCGATCGGCGAGCGCGGTTCGCTCGACGTGACCATGTCCGAGAT
>NZ_RZPI01001255.1:0-482 GCF_003998715.1 Mesorhizobium sp. M7A.F.Ca.CA.002.15.2.1 | reverse complement strand
CGGCCGCAGGCATCGCCATCGGTCTCAGGCGACGTACGCCGGGCTTGCGCCGCGAGGAGGTGGCGATGATCGCCGGTGTCGGCACGACTTGGTACACATGGCTGGAGCAGGGGCGGGAGGTCAGGCCCTCGGTCGAGGTGCTGACGGCGCTCGCCGAAGCACTGCGCCTCGACGCCGCCGAAAAACAGCATCTGTTCATCCTTGCCGACCGCCAGCAGCCGGAGCGCCGTGCCGTAGCGCCGGAAAAGGTCGATGGCCCGTTGCTGCACATGCTGCAGAGCCTGGTGCTGCAGCCGGCCTATGTCGTCGGGCGGCGCTGGGACGTGCTGGCCTGGAACCCGGCGGCGGTGGCGGTGTTCGGCGATTATGGCCTGCTGGAGGGTGACGCCCGCAACATCGTCCACATGGTGTTCACGAGCCCGCATCACCGGCACCTGCTGGTCGACTGGGAGCAACTGGCGCGCACCGTGCTGGCCTCGTTC
>NZ_RZPI01001254.1:0-483 GCF_003998715.1 Mesorhizobium sp. M7A.F.Ca.CA.002.15.2.1 | reverse complement strand
GCGCGGTTCAGCAAGGTCACCTTGAACAGAGGCGACGACGTTGCTGTGTCGGTGAAGCGGTCCGGCAAGGGCTATGCGGTCGACATATCGGGCAATGCGCTCGATGCCCGCTCGCTCATCAAGCAGTTCACCTCCGACGTCGACACGGCTACCAAAACCACCGGTTCCGACGCCATCTCCGTCAGCGCCGATGTCGACCGGCTGACCGGTTTCCACGACGAGCAATTGTCCAATCTGAAGCTCGACTACAGCGCGGCCGGCTCGCGGGTGAACGGGCTGAAGGTCAGCGCCACGGCAAGTTCGGGCGCCGCCATAACCATCAGCAACACCACCGGTGCCGGCCAGCGCGCGCTCAACATGCAGTCCGCCGACGCTGGCGCCATCCTGAGATTCCTCAATATCTACGAGCATA
This sequence comes from Mesorhizobium sp. M7A.F.Ca.CA.002.15.2.1, assembly GCF_003998715.1. NCBI lineage: Bacteria > Pseudomonadati > Pseudomonadota > Alphaproteobacteria > Hyphomicrobiales > Phyllobacteriaceae > Mesorhizobium > Mesorhizobium sp. M7A.F.Ca.CA.002.15.2.1. The sequence goes on along the minus strand of NZ_RZPI01001254.1, from coordinate 71 downwards.
TGGAAGGCGGAACGATCACCCTGGCCCTGGCGGGGCCGAGCGACGGATCGCTGAGGGGCAAGGTCGACACC
>NZ_RZPI01001253.1:0-491 GCF_003998715.1 Mesorhizobium sp. M7A.F.Ca.CA.002.15.2.1 | reverse complement strand
CTACCGGCCAAGCCTCGGCCCGAATGGTGGCGCGGTCAAGACTGGCCGCCTACGAACCTTGCGTCGGAAAATCGGTTAGTTTCCCGGCAAGATCTTGCCCGGGTTCATGATATCAAGCGGATCGAGCGCCTGCTTGATGGTGCGCATGATGTCGACGCCGTGGCCGAGCTCGTGGCGCAGGAAGCCGATCTTGCCCTGGCCGATGCCGTGCTCGCCGGTGCAGGTGCCGTCCATGGCGATGGCCCGCATGTTGAGCCGCGCGACGAATTTTTCCGACAGCGCGATCTCCTTGGGATCGTTCACATCCATCAGCACAAGCACGTGGAAATTGCCGTCGCCGGCATGGCCGACGATCGGCGCGATCAGGCCCATCTCGGCGATATCGGCCTCGGTTTCCATGACGCATTCGGCAAAGCGCGAGATCGGCACGCAGACATCGGTCGACAGCCCCTTGGCTCCCGGCCGCAGGGTCAGCGACGACCAGTAGGCGT
>NZ_RZPI01001252.1:0-491 GCF_003998715.1 Mesorhizobium sp. M7A.F.Ca.CA.002.15.2.1 | reverse complement strand
GATGCGGCGTGCCCGTTCGGCCGACACCACGGAATGCCCGGTCGCCGGGTTCTTGCCGCCATTGGCGAGAAAGCGGCCGGCGAGCGCCAGTTGCCGGCAACTCATTGCGATGGCGCAATGGTGGAAGTAGACGCCCAGCGCCAGCTCCGGCGCGTGGTGGAGATTGCCGAAGGATTTCATGTAGTTGGCAAGCGCGAAGTTGCGATAGCCGGTGGCCCGTTCGGACGCCGCGACCTCACGATCGATGATGATCGTTTCGTCGTCGGCGAGGAACTGGATGAAGCGCAGGATTTCGCCGATCGCCTCGCGCGGCTGGTGGCCGGCAAGCAGGATGTCGGAAATGACAATGGCGCCGGCATTGATGAACGGGTTGCGCGGAATGCCGTTCTCATGCTCGAGCTGCACGATCGAGTTGAATGGATTGCCTGACGGTTCGCGGCCTACCCGCTGCCAAAGCGCGTCACCGACATTGCCGAGCGCCAGTGTCAGCG
>NZ_RZPI01001251.1:0-494 GCF_003998715.1 Mesorhizobium sp. M7A.F.Ca.CA.002.15.2.1 | reverse complement strand
CAATATGGCTTGGCCAGGCTGATCGGCAAGATCGGCGTATTGCGCGGCGACGTCGAGGAGATTGGCGTGGCCGAACCGCGACGTGCGCTTCGCGCTGCCCTTGTCGGCGAAGCGCTGCGGCCGGCCGAAACCACCGAACTCTGGGCCGAGACACGTGCCGGTTTCCCGGCGTCCGACATTGCCGGCGCCTTCGCCGAGGTGACCTTGCTCGAAGCCGCCAGCGAACGTGATGAGGCCGTCGCCATCGCCGTCGCGCTCAAGCGCGCGGTCGAACAGCCCGGCCAAAGGGCGGCTCTCGTCACCGGCGACCGCGCGCTGGCGCGGCGCGTCTCGATCGAGCTCCAGCGCTTCGGCGTCGTTGCCGACGATTCCGGTGGCACACCGCTCGCCAACACTCCGGCGGCCAGCCTGCTCAGGCTGGCGCTCGAGGCACTGTTCCGGCCAGGCGATCCGGTTGGCCTGCTGTCGCTGCTCAAGCATCCGCTGCTCGGCCT
>NZ_RZPI01001250.1:0-494 GCF_003998715.1 Mesorhizobium sp. M7A.F.Ca.CA.002.15.2.1 | reverse complement strand
AGCCCGCACCATGCGCGTGGGCACGCTGCCGGAACGGCTCGTCCGTAATGCCCGACATCGGCGCGAGGAACACGCGATTGCGGAGTTTCACGCCGCCGACGTTAAGCGGCGCGGCCAATTTGGTCAAATTAACCATGCACAAAAACCAAGCATCTTCATTCGTTGCACATTCTCTAGCCATATCGGCCGCAATGTGCAACGCGGAATGACGCCACATTAAGGCGCAATCGGAAAAATGCTGGCCTTCGGGACTGGGTGCGGCCAAAGCGCCGCGCGCCCCGTGGGACGCGCAAAGGACGCTTTGGGATTCATATTTGACGCACGATCTTTGCCGAAAACCGATTACACTTTTCGGGATCGTGCGCTAAGCCAATCTGCAATGACTGACGCAAGTGAAAATCACGTTTCGAGTGCGGATGGCAAGGTCGCGGTGGTAATCGTCGCGGCCGGCCGTGGTGCGCGCGCCGGACAGGCCAACGGACCGAAGCAATATC
>NZ_RZPI01000124.1:0-10424 GCF_003998715.1 Mesorhizobium sp. M7A.F.Ca.CA.002.15.2.1 | reverse complement strand
CCCTTGGCGTCAAGGGATCACGCGTGGCGCCATCACCGAAGCATCGCTACGTCAAGCCAGATCCAATGCTCGCGGCACTCGCCGACAGCCAGGCAAAACCATGGCCGATCGCCAATCAATCGTAGAGATTATACTTTGCCCAGTCGGCTTCCGGAATCTCGTCGCCGATCCGGTAGCGGAGTTGCAAGACTTCCATATGGTCCGGCCCGGTCTGGCACTTGAATTTCAGCCTGTACCACTGCCCCTTGCTGCGAAACGCAGCACCCGGGCTCTTGATTGCATCGGCGCCCATCTCGGGCGTGGCAAAGGCGTAGGCGACGACGCGATCGGCTTTGAACTTGCGATCGTCATGGGTGATGCGGTCGAGCACTTCGGCGTCGCAACGCTGTTCAAGGCGAGTTTGGGGATCGAGTTTCATCAGTCCGGCGCGCAATGCATTGTCCATTGCGCTGGCTGGAAAACTCAGTGTCACTGACGCCAAGGCGGTCATGCAGAGCTTCTTCATGGGCGGGACAAGCAACATATTTTGTCGGAGAAATCAACCGAGCGGACCGCCTCGGACGCTGCGGGAATCTTCAATCATATGGCTGCTGCGTTCAAAATTGCGTGTCGGGATTCGTCGTGCGATGCCTGCGGCCAACGGATCAAAGAGGCACGGCCGGCATCGGTAAGATCGTAGAGGCCGCGGTCGACGCGCGCGAACCAGCCATAGACATTGTGCTGCAGGATCTTGGGCGCGATCGGCGTCACCGCCTTCAGATCTCGCGGCCGCCTGGGGCCATCCACCATGGCGGCAGCGCAGGCGAGGGCGCTTTGGCGATAGGCGGTCATGATCGGATTGCGCGATCCTCCTCCGGCAACGGGATCGCCGCGACGGCGCTGGTGCTCATCGACCAGGCGGGAGCGCCGGCGGGCATTTTTGCGCGGCGCCAGCGCGATCGGGCTGAGAAGCACCTCGACCCGGTCCGTCGCGGTCACGCCAAGCAAGCCGAAGCCAAGCCGGCGGCAGAGATTGCGGAACCTGGCATCGCTTTCGCGTCCCTTGCCGCGAGCCGACATGCGCGCGGCCAGCCACACCTCGTCACAGGCCGCCGCACGATCGACACCTTGCAGCACCAGTTCGAGATTGAACTGCAGCTTCAACTCGCAGATGACGACAACCGGCGGCTCCCCCTCGCGCAACGCAACAACATCGCAGCCGTCGATCTCGCCTTTGACGACAAAGTCGAGGCTTTCGAGGAACCGCTTCACCGGCGCATAGAGTGAGGTCTCGTTCATGGCGCAAGGTTTAGCCGATTCGAGGCGAAAAGCCTTCCGGTGGTTCGGCGTCCTGCGGCTCGAAAGGGGACCGGTGTGGATACCGCAACGCCGGGCCAGCCGTCAGGCTTCGGCGTTCGGCACCGCCCGGTTCGGCAGCTTCCTGCGGCGCAGGAGCGGATAGCCGATCTGGCCGAAATAGGTGGAAGGGATCGGATCGTCGACGCCGTACTTGTCCGGCACCTTGTCACCGGTGGGATTGTAGGTGCCGAACAGCACGTCGAGGAAAGGCAACTGCCCGGCGAAGTTCTTGTCATAGGCTTCGCGCTGGTTGGCATGGTGCCAGCGATGGAACTGCGGGCTGGCGATCAGCCACTTCAAGGGGCCGAACGGAATCCGCACGTTTGAATGCACAAGCAGCGTATGTCCAAGGTAGAGAGTCGAAAAGACGGCGATCGACGCTTCCGAGAAGCCGAGGAAAAAGATCGGCGTCAGCGATATTGCCTTTGTGACGATGGCGTCGACGGGATGATTGTGGAAGGCCCCGAGCCAGTCGAGTTCCTCAATGCCGTGGTGAACGGCATGGAACTTCCAAAGCGCCGGGATTTTGTGAAAGGCCCGATGTGTCCAGTAGACGCCGACATCGGTGATCACGATGATTTCGGCAACCTGCAGCCAGACGGGCTGGCCGCTGACGGCATGCGTTATCGCTTGCGGGACCAGGAGTGCAGCGGCACCGAGCGCGCCTGCCGCCATCATGACGATGGCCAGCTTTATGATGAAGCCGTTGAACAGCAGATAAATCAGATCGACAGCGAAGCCCTTGCGAAAGATCTTCTGCGGCCGCTCGGCAAACAGATGTTCGAACGGAATGAAGATCAGGGCGCAGATCAGAAGTGCCTTGATGCCAAAGATATCCATCGATTCGCCTCAGCGCGCAGTCCGCGCCTCTGAGAGGAACCACATCTCCCTTTCCAAAGGCTAAAGGCTCTACCTTTTGCGCAAGTGGCGGCGGCAAACGCGGATTGTGAATGGAACGCGGGTGGACGAGGAGACGCGAATGCGGGCTCGTCCTGCGGCGTGTGGCCCATCCCCCAACTAGAACCTGACCGCGAGATTGGCTTTCACGCTCTGGTCTGCGGCGCGACTGCCGAATTGTCCCCCATAGGTGAGGCCGAGCGTGGCATTGTGTGCGATGGCGATGTCGAACCCGACATCGAGTATCAGCCCGTCCTTGGCGATCGGCACGCCCGCGACGGTGAATGATGCGCCGCCGGCGAATGCGAAGCGCGACAGCGGTACGGTCTCGCCGAAGGCATGGCGCCAGCCGAGCGTGCCGCGAACCGTCGCCGCCATCTCGCCGACGGTGAACTCGCCTGAGGCATGTAGGCCGAGCGTGGTGAAGATCGCATCGGTGATTGCCGAAGCGCTTGTCAGCGTCGCCGCGCCGCCTGTCTCGGTGAAGCCGTCAGTCCGGAGGTTCACATAGGCGAGATTGGCGAAGGGCTCAAAGCCTAAATTTCCAGCATGGATACCATAGCCCAGTTCGCCGAACACCTGCGCCGTTCCGGCGCGATAATCTGCCTTGAGGCTGTCATTGAAACCGGGGAAAGTGACGGAGCGGCTCGTCGCGATGTCGTGCCAAGTATAGGATGTACCGGTGCGCAAGCCGAGCGTGCCGCCCCCAACATCCCAAGTGGTGCCGCCATAGAGGCCGAGATGATAGTTGTCGCTCGAGCCCGACGAGGCGCGGTCTTTCACATCGAGGTTGGTGCGGCTGTATCCCGCCATGATACCCAATCGCCAGGTGTCGAAAATGGCGGCGTCACCGCCGGCCAGGAAACCGCCAGTCGAGCGGTCAACGCGGGCAGCATTGCCGTCGCTGCCAGTATGGCCCCATGAACCAAAGCCCTGACTCCAGAGGGCGAAGCGATCGGTGTCCGACGCCACTGCAGCGGTCGTATTGGGATCGAGCGAGACATAGGCGCCCGCAGCACCGCCATAGGTCTGATCGGCGTAGGCCATGACCGGAGCGGCCGATGCACCGACGATACCGAAAGCGGCCCGGATGCGGTTCGTCGCCGCGTCGCGCAGAAGACGGCTATCTTCGATGAGGGAAGTCTGCGCCGAGGGATACACCTCGCCCGAGAGCTGGTCGAAGGCATCACGTGCCTGCACGTCGGTCGCGAGGTTGAGGATGACGTTGTACAGGGATCCGGATGTCGGCAGGCTCTCGAGCCCCCCAGCGGTTGCGATCTGATTGCGGGTCAAGGCTGCGTCGGTGAAGTTGCGGTATTTCAGGATGTCGAGATAGGCGTTGTTGGTGTCATAGGTATCGACAAGCCTGAGGAAGGCGGTGTTGAGAACTCCAGTCAAGGCAGCGAACTGCCCGGTCAGCCCGGCATCGGCGGTCAACACCGTATAGCGGGTGCCCGGCACCGCAATGCCGCCCGCGGCGTTCACGGTCAGCGTCGCGCCAGTGATCGTCGCGGTGCCGGAGGTGCTGAACCTGTCGGCCTGGCCGGCCGTGTTGATATCGATCGCCATGATGCTGCCAGTCGCGAAAGCGGCATTGCCGCCGGTTTGCCGGATCACATCGCCGGCGCCAGCGTCGGCCATTGTCAAGGTGCCTTGATTGGTGAACTGAAACAGATTGGTCCATTGCGTCGTCTCCGCGACGCCGGCGGAGTTTCCACCGACGGCGGTCCCGTCGTTGACCAGCCTGCTGGCGCCACCGCCGAAATCACTGGTTCCACCGGCGCCGTTCCAGTTCCCGTCGTTGGCGAACAGTGTCGCGCCGCCGGCAAACTGCGCTGTACCGACGATCGAACCGGCGTTTGTGAGCGCCATCGTCGCGGCATTGGTCTCGATCGCCGCATCGCTGGACAGTCCGGAAAGACTACGGATCGCGCCCGACGAGGCGACGTTGATGGCGCCCGTCCCACCAGTCAAAGTCAGGCCACGCGTCGCGCCCGTCACCGTGCCGGCGACTTGCACATCCACTACGCCGTTGCCCGTCGCGACGATGCCCTCGGCCGACGTTCCGGTCACCGCGCCATTGGCGATCACCGTGATCGCGCCCGTGCCAAGATTGGTTGCCTGGATACCTGTCGTACCCGAGACATTGCCATTCGTCGTCACATTGATCGTGCCAGCGCCCACCGGATTGTCCTGGAGCGCGAAGATCGCCGTAGCCGCAGTTGCGTTCACAGCACCCGTTATCACCGCGACATTGCCGGCCGAGCTTTCAGCGTCGATACCTCGACCAGTCGTCGCGGTGATCGGACCAACCGCCTTCACGGTCACCGAACCTGTACCGACAGTCCCTGCGACAATCCCGCTGCTCGCGTCGATCGCGCCGTTCGCCGTGACATCGACGTTGCCGCTTCCCGAGGAAAGGCCAGCGAAGATACCGGGGCCGCCCGCCTTCACATCGCCGTTCGCCACGATCGTCACATTGGCCGTCGCCGACAGCGTCTCAACGTCGATGCCGATCCTGCCGGCAGCCAGCGCCGTCACCGCGCCCGTCGTGACGCCGATGTTGCCGCCCGTCGCCGTGTCGCGCACCACGATGCCGCCGCCACTCGTCGAGCTGCTGGCGCCGGATATATCGACCGTGACCGTGCCCGGGCCATAGTTCTGAATATTCACCGCATCGTCGCTGCCGCCGACGAAGCCGCCCGCGCCCGTCACCGAGAGATTACCCGTGCCGCCGCCGCCACCAATCAAGGTCAGGCCGGAACGCGCGCCCATCACCGTGCCGGCGACCTGCACGTCCACCGCGCCACCACCGTTCGCGACGATGCCGTCAAAGGATGTGCCGGTCACCGCACCATTGGCGATCACGCTGATCATGCCCGTGCCGGAGTTACCTGCGAGGATGCCTGCAGTGCCCGAGACGTTGCCGTTGGTCGTCACATCGATTGTGCCTGTGCCTGTGCCGGTCCCTATTGCATAGACCGCCTGACCGCCCGTCGAGGTCACCGCACCCGTTGTTATCGAGACATCGCCCCGGCCCTGAGCGAAGACGCCAAGGCCCGACGCCATTGTCGCGGTGACCGGTCCCATCGCCTTCACCGTCGTCGAGCCGTTGCCCAAGTTCTGCGCGATAATGCCGTTGCCTGCGTCGATGGCGCCGTTCGCCGTGATATCGATGTTGCCAGTTCCTGTGGAGGAAACTCGACCCAAGATACCGGTATTGCCCGCCGTCACATCGCCGTTCGCCACGGTCGTGAGATTGCCTGCCGTCGAAGACGACTGGACGTCGATACCGAACATGCCAGCAGCCAGCGCCGTCACCGCGCCCGTGGTGACATCGATGGAGCCACTCGCCGCCGTGTTACGCACCACAATGCCTGAGCCGGCAGCCGCCGTGATATCGCCGGTGGCATCGACATCGATCGAGCCCAGGCCATTCTGCTTTATTGCGAAGGCATCGCCACTGCCGTTATTGGTGATCGCGCCGCTGCCTGTGTACGTGATCAGGTTGGAGGCGGCATCGATATTGAGTGCCGCGGTCCCGCCGGCTGTTGGCGTGTTGCCCGCATCGACACTGATCGTGCCGTTGTTGACGACCATGACGGCGCCATTGCCGGTATTCTCGATCGCGAGGCCAAATCCGCTGACCGTCGCCCCGGCATCGATCGCGAGGTGGGCCGTAAACGGTGAAGAAAATGAATAGCCCCGGTCGTTGGGAGGAGCAGCCGGATTGACGGCATTGACCGTGGAGGTGGTGCCGCACTGCACATCAGTTCCCAGAGTGACCGTACATGCCGCCTGCGCCTGCGGGGAAAAGAAAACAGCCGAGCCGGCGAAACCGGCCATGCCGATTGCGAAACGCAGTGCCGAGCGACTGGCCTGCGAGAGGAGTTGCGCGCGCAAGGAAACGAGTGGGTAGGCTTTGTCTGCCGAAAAACCGTAGAGTCTCATGATAGGCCCGCCCCATCGTCCAATAAATGCAATCTGCCGTCATCAGAACAGCCCAAGCAAAGCAATGCTTCGAGCAAATCAGTGCTTCAGATTCGCAATAACGGATGATGGGTGGGCGATATATATATCAAATGCCATAGACCGGCCAAAGAGTGGCGCACTGTCGCTGGCTCGCCACAGTCGCAACGCCCTGCACTCGAAGAACCTTAATGTGCTATTGCAGCTTGTTAGGGCAGAAGACGAAATGCATTCAGCAGCGCAATGAGCTGACTCTGCCTCTGCGTATCTGTCTTGCGAAAAATCTTGTCCAGATGAACGCGTGCGGTGCCGTAGGCCATGTTTTCCCTGATCGCTATTTCCTTCAAGGACAATCCGCTTGCGAGCGCGAGCGCGACGGAAGCTTCTTTCCCTGTCAGCCCAAAGGTTTTTCGCAGTTGATCGGCTAAGCTCGTCGACAGGGCCAAACGTGATTCGCGCGCCAGCACCACCGCGCAAGGTCCAGCCGACAGGCCGAACATCTCGCCGTCGGGCAACAATCCAATCGACAATACCAGTTGGTCGCCGCGCTCCGACCGCAAGATCAAATCGGCAGCCGAAATGGGAAACTCGCTCTCGTCCACCCGGCAGACTCGTGCGACCGCACGTTGCAGCATTTGGGTTTGCGTGGAATCGGAGGTGGCCAGATGGCCACCGTTCGCCGTCAGCAGAGTGATCGGCTGTACCAAAAGTCTTTGCGCGGCGTCATTCATGTCAAGGATGCGCAGGCGCGGATCGACGATAAAGCCGGCGAAGGGCAGGTGGCCGAGCAGCGATCGGAGCACAGGTCGCGCCTCGAAATGTCGGCCCAAACCCGCAGCGCGCTGCAGATGAGGCGTGATCAGGGCGAGCATCGCACGATCATCGGCGTCGAACGCCGGCTGCCCTCGGCCTCGCTGCACGTCGAAAAACCAGTAGTTCTTTTCCGACGCGCGCAGATTGCAGAACATGCCGTCATACATGTCCTGCGGCATCATCCATTCGTTCCAGACGGAGGTGCGTTCAATACGGTGCCGCCCAATCAACTGGGTGTCGCTAAAAACCCGGCCAAGCGGCGCGGCCACACGCGGCGCAAAGAGTTCGTTGGTCGCGAAATGGTCAAGGAAAATCCTGTCCCAATAGGGGTCGCGGCTCGGTGAGACGCAAAAGCTATCCTCGACATTGGCCCAGTCGATGCCCGAGAAACAGGCTCTGGAGCCATGAAACATGGCTTGCAACTGAAGGACCACGTCAAGCCAAATCGATTGATCGTAGGCGGCCTCATATATGCGACCGATCACTACCGACAGGCGCTCGTGAGAGATCGAATATCCCATAAGCCTTGCGAAATATACAACCAGAATGAAGTGTTAGCATACCTCTGATTGCGGTCGATGCAAGGGATAGAACGTCGAATGAGCAGGGGGGTTACCAGTGCTGACGCCCAAGGTCAGGAGAAAGCAGACATGATGTTTGACGCTTCACCCTTACGTCCACGGAGGCGGAAATCGGCGTACTCAGTTCTGTATGCTCTGTATGCCCTTCTCGATCGAATGGCGGAGGAAGTGGGATTCGAACCCACGGTGAGCTTGCACCCACGCCGGTTTTCAAGACCGGTGCCTTAAACCGCTCGGCCATTCCTCCATCGTGGTTTTTCAACCATTTGGGCAGCGCGGGGCCAACTCGTTTGGCCTGTGGCACCGGATTGGCACCGAAGGCGCTCCCGGCTGGTTCACGCCTCATTCCTGTAAAGCGGCATTGAGGGCTGCGTCAACCACCACTGTGTCGGTTCCTGCCGTCCTGGCAGGCTCTGAGTTTGTCGGAATCGAGCACCGGAACTCGCTATCCCATTGGTGCATGATGAAGAAGGAGCCCGCCGACTGGCGAATCCCTACGGGTCAGCCTCTTGGGACAGCTGCGGTATCCCGCAGATTTAACTTTCGCCAAGGGAACAGCTACTGGTGAGGAAGGCCGAAGCTGCAAATCGGCTCCGGCCTGTACGGTCCTCAGTCTTTGCAATTTTCGTCCGCCTTTGCCGCCGCGGCCTTATCACCGTGCTGCTGCGCCTCGATATCCTGCTGCGAGGTTGCAAGGTTTTTGTCGCCCCCGCCTTCAGCGCCCGCCAATGGCATCGTGGTGCCATCCTTGGCGGCTGGCTTGTTCGCGTTGCCCATGGCCTTCGGAGTCTCTAAAGGCGCGTGGGTTCCATCTTTCGAAATACCGGCGGTCTGTCCGGCATCGGTCCCGGTGTTCGAAGCTGACTTGTCCGGACATGCGGCGATCGCAGACCCGGCAGAAAGCGACATCGCGATCGCGACCATCAATGAAGTCATTTTCATCATGCTCGTCCTTCTGTTCGAGTGCCCTGCGGATGAAACTAGCGGCGCATTTCTTTGTTCCGGCGGTCGGTCCGCTGCCCGACAAAGCCCGGTCAACCGGCAGACACGGCGGGCAGGAGCGAAGCCAGGCTTTCTGTGGCAGAGGGCATCACATCTCTCGCGTGGAAGCACGAAAACCGTTACTTTTCAGAGAGCTCTTACGGTGGAGACGCCACAATCTTGCCCGGTTGCGGCCACAATCGGTTAATACCGTGATAAGCAATTCCTGCGCACAAAGGATCGGGGTTTTAAGCGTCGTTGGTATTGTCGGGTGAGTGTTTTGGCTCCTCTGGTGGTTGAACGCGACGCCTTGAGTTGAGACTGAAGGGGACATCAGGAAAATGCAGGCTGTGACGCCACCGCGTCTTCGTCGCGCTGCTACCGTCGCGTTGTTCGCCATGTCGGCTGCCTTGCTGGCCGCCTGCGCGTCGCAGCCTGAGCCGAAAGCGATGGTCAACAAGAAGACCCGCTCCAAGGAGTATTTCGCCGAATCCGAATATGGCGTGAAGGCAAGCCCGCGTGTGATCTCCCGGAACGGGCGCATCCAACGTGGCGGCGGCAGGGATCAGCTTGGCAAACCCTATCAGGTCCGTGGCAAGTGGTATTACCCGAAGGAAGACAAGCGCTACGCCAAGGCCGGCCTCGCCTCCTGGTATGGCGACGCCTTCCATGGCCGGCTTACCGCCAATGGCGAAGTCTACGACATGACCCATCTGACGGCGGCGCACCCGACCATGCCGCTGCCAAGCTATGCCCGCGTCACCAATCTCAAGACCGGCAGTTCGGTCATCGTTCGCGTCAACGATCGCGGCCCATATCACGAAGGCCGCATCATCGACGTATCGGAGCGCGCTGCCCAGATGCTTGACTATGCCAACACCGGCACCGCTCAGGTGAAGGTCGAATATGTCGGCCGCGCGCCGCTCGACGGCGATGACGACCAGTATCTGATGGCCTCCTATCATCCCGGCAACAGGGCGCCAGACCCGTCGGATGGACTGCCGACCGGCGTCATGGTCGCCATGAACGGGCCGTCGCCAAGCCTGCCTGCCGGCACTGCTGCCGTGCCGTTTCCGGGCCAGTTGACAGATACCGGTTCTGTCCAGCCGATCATGTCGACGCAGTCGTCGGCCTATGGCGATCTGGCGCTTCCGGATTTCGGCCCGATCGTGCCGGAGCGTCCGCAGATCAATCTGCCGCCGCAATCGCCGTTTGCCGTGGCCTCGCTGTCCTATGCCGACGAGCGGGTCGAACGCGCCTCAAATGCCTTCGCCGCGATGGGTGGCGACGGCATGTCGCCGGCCGATGTGCTCCAATCATGGAAGCGGCAGCCGCCAGCGGCCGGTCCGTCCACTGACTACGTCGCGGCTGGTTCGTTCGAGGATGCAGCGGAGGCCAAGCGTGTTGCCGCTGAGCTTGCCGCATACGGCAAGATCGAGATCCAGCGTTCGGAACTCGATGGCGAGGATTGGTATTCGGTCAATCTCTATCCCGATGGCCACCGCAATCTCGATGATTTGCTGCAGGCTGCCTGGTCGCATGGCGCGCCCGATGCGCTGGCTGTGCGCAACTGAGCGCAAGCCTGATGGGATTTCCGCTGCGCGGTTGATCCGCCGCGCAAAAAGCCTGATACTTTTCGCGGGCTTGCCGGCGGTGCCGGCCAACGGGTCGAACATCATGCAATTTCGCTTGCTCCCGCCTCTCGCCGGGCTTCTGGTTTTTGGCTTGCTGCTGTTTTTCCAGGCTCCGGCCGGTGCACAGCTGTTCGAGACCAAGGCCGCGCAGGCCTTCATGATCGATGCCGAGACCGGGACGGTGCTGTTTTCCAAGGAGGCCGACAAGCCG
>NZ_RZPI01001249.1:0-498 GCF_003998715.1 Mesorhizobium sp. M7A.F.Ca.CA.002.15.2.1 | reverse complement strand
CGACGGTGCCGCCGGCGGACCGATCGAGGAAGGCAGCGTCGGCGGCGGCACCGGCATGATCACCTTCGGCTTCAAGGCCGGCTCCGGCACGGCATCGCGCATCGTCGAATGGCACGGCCGTGCCTATACGGTCGGCGCCTTCGTGCAGTCCAATTTTGGCAAACGGCGCAATATAACCATTCGCGGCCTGCGCGCCGGGCCGCAACTCGTCGAACCGGCTGTCCGCGAAGGCACACCGCGCGCCGAAAAGGGTTCGATCATCGCCGTCATCGCCACCGACGCACCGTTCCTGCCGCATCAGATGAAGCGGCTGGCCCGACGGGTGCCGCTTGGCGTCGCCATGACCGGAGGCTTCGGGTATCACAGTTCAGGCGACATTTTCATCGCCTTCTCGACCGCCAATGCGAGCGCCGCGCGGGCGCCATCCGGCCGCATCGCCAGTGCCGATTTTATTCCCGATACCGACATCGATCCGTTTTTCGATGCGGTGATCCAGAC
>NZ_RZPI01001248.1:0-499 GCF_003998715.1 Mesorhizobium sp. M7A.F.Ca.CA.002.15.2.1 | reverse complement strand
GCCCACTGCATCAGACCCGGGAGCGATAATGGACGCTTTTGCCGCCGATTTTGCCCGTTCCTGCGGCTACGCCGGCGACAGCCTGGCCTTGCTTGAAGCCTTCGAAGCAATCCGTCGCAGCGGCATCGCCCACGCCCGTCAGGATCACGTCAGGCGCAAGGCGGTGATCGACGAGTTGAAACCGTCGGAGGCGCTGTTCCTGGCCGCTATCGGTCCGGCACTCTCGGCGCAGGAGGTAATCGAGGACGCCGCCCGCTTCATAGCCTGCTGGCGCAACATACCGCGCTGGCGCCAGGAGCGGCGCCTGCCCGACCTGATCAGGGCCAAGCAGCAGCGCCTGGTGGCGCGCTATTTCCGCCGCCATGGCCACAGGCTCTGGGCAAGGGAAGCGGTGTGAGGACTGGACCAGCCATTTGCGGGTTCCATCAGCCATTTTTTCTTTCTAGACTGCGCAGGGGTGGCTGACCGTTCGACGTGCATAGTTTGGAATGTTCAAGAC
>NZ_RZPI01001247.1:0-499 GCF_003998715.1 Mesorhizobium sp. M7A.F.Ca.CA.002.15.2.1 | reverse complement strand
GGTGGCTGGTACGCGACCGCATTCAGGCCGGCGCGCTGATGGCGCTGTTGCCGGACCAGCCGCGATATCTCTACGACTGCCACGCGCTTTGGCTGCAGACACCGCATCTGCCGCTGAAGGTGCGGCTGGCCGTCGATGCGCTGGCCGTCGCCTTGCCGAAATCGATGGCCTGATTGCCAATCGCCGCCGCTCAGTTGAGATCGCGCCGATACTCCTTGACCTCGCTGCGGTCGACGATCCGCTCGTCTCCGTCATGGGCAGTGATGTGGGTCTCGATCCGCCAGACGTCGCGCAGCGCGCGCACCGTCGCCGTCACTGAAAGGCGCGCCTGCCAGTCGCCGCGGCCATAGGATTTTTCCCAGGTGCAGGTGCCGACCGCCGAGGTCGGGTCGTCGGGGTGAATGGAGAACCGGTCGACATGCTTCGCTGAAAGGACGATTCCCGTATGCGGATGCCGCACCGTGCCGCCATCATTGACGACTTGGTAGACCGTCTCGCT
>NZ_RZPI01001246.1:0-502 GCF_003998715.1 Mesorhizobium sp. M7A.F.Ca.CA.002.15.2.1 | reverse complement strand
GTGCCGGACGACCGGCCGCTGCTGATCCTGCCCGGAAAACGCGCTCTGGTGCCGACCGGGCTGATCCTGGAAATTCCCGAAGGCATGGAAGGCCAGGTGCGGCCGCGCTCGGGCCTTGCCTTCAAGCATGGGCTGACCGTCCTCAACACGCCCGGCACCATCGACAGCGACTATCGCGGCGAGGTGAAGGTCCTGCTGATCAATCTCGGCGATGAGGACTTTGCCGTGACGCGCGGCATGCGCATCGCCCAGATCGTTTTTGCCGCGGTGACGCAAGCCGCCGTGGAAGAGCGCAACCTGGCCGGCGGCACGGCGCGCGGCGCGGGCGGGTTCGGATCGACCGGCACCGCCTGATGCCTGAACTGCCTAAACTTGTCATCTTCGACTGCGACGGGATCCTGGTCGATACGGAGAACCTGGCCAATCGGCGCCTTGCCGAATGGCTGACCGCTGCCGGCTACCCGACAAGCTTCAAATATTGCCGCAAGAATTTCTCCGGCCG
>NZ_RZPI01001245.1:0-505 GCF_003998715.1 Mesorhizobium sp. M7A.F.Ca.CA.002.15.2.1 | reverse complement strand
CAATTTTCCGCGCCTGCCGGTACGGGCTGACGAAAACGTCTTCATCAGCGTCATGGGTTTTGCCAGCACAGAAGCGCATGCCCGCCACAAGGCCGCGCTTGCCGCCTCGCCGGCATGGCAGGATTTTTGGCGGGCCGCGCAACCCGGCTTGACCAAACCCACGGAGACCTTGCGGCTGTCGCCGACATCGCAATCACTGGTCGGGATCTATTCCTAAAGCGCGTCGACGCGCTTAGGAATAGATCCTTTTTTGTGCATTTCGTTCTCCCAAAACCGGGGCCACTTTTGGGCGACATGCATCAGACTTCAAATGCCTCGACGATGGTCTTGGCGACAAGGGCCGGGTCTTCCCAATGCGGGTTGTGGCCACAGCGCTCGGCCCGGACGAAGACGGCTCCGGCAAGAGCGGATTGCAACGCCTGCTGGTGCGCCTCGCCGAACAGCGGGTCGCAGGCGCCGGCGATGATCAGCGTCCGGGCCTGCACGGCCCGGACGCTGATCATCG
>NZ_RZPI01001244.1:0-507 GCF_003998715.1 Mesorhizobium sp. M7A.F.Ca.CA.002.15.2.1 | reverse complement strand
CCGCACGCGCTTCCTCGGCTGGCGGGCGGAGAACGTGAAACTGTTCGCCTTCACCGTCTCGGCCGTCATGGCCGGCATAGCCGGCGCGCTCTACGTGCCGCAGGTCGGCATCATCAATCCGGGTGAATTCGAGCCGGCCAATTCGATTGAAGTCGTCGTCTGGGCGGCTGTCGGCGGGCGCGGCACCATTGTCGGGCCGATCATCGGTGCGTTGCTGGTCAATGCCGGAAAATCCTGGTTCACCGGCGTACTGCCGGAGTTCTGGCTGTTTGCACTGGGTGGACTATTCGTCGCCGTCACGCTTTTGCTGCCCAAGGGCATCATCGGCATGTGGGACAGCTGGCGCGGCAACGCCAAGGCGTTGCGAGCTGCTTCGATTGCCGAGGAAGCCGGCACCGATGCCGATGTCTCGCCGCCGGCGAAAATCGTTCGCAGTGAAGCAAGAAAGCCAGGTGACTGGTCCGCCAGCAACCCCGAACCACAGCCGGCGGAGTGAGCGACCATGTC
>NZ_RZPI01001243.1:0-509 GCF_003998715.1 Mesorhizobium sp. M7A.F.Ca.CA.002.15.2.1 | reverse complement strand
CTTGTTGATTGTGCCGGCGCTTTTCTTTATCCAGCGGCGCAACGGAGAGGTGGCCGAGTGGTCGAAGGCGCTCCCCTGCTAAGGGAGTAGAGGTCAAAAGCTTCTCGTGGGTTCGAATCCCATCCTCTCCGCCACCCTACGCCCTGCGGGCTTCGGGTGGCAGGCCACCCGGAACCGCATCGGCGTGGGAGTGTCGCCCGAAGCTACGAAGTAGCGTACGGGGACCATGTGGTACGTGTATTTCCTGCAGCTTCATAATGGCGATGTCTATGTCGGGTCGACAAACGACCTT
Organism: Mesorhizobium sp. M7A.F.Ca.CA.002.15.2.1; assembly: GCF_003998715.1. NCBI lineage: Bacteria > Pseudomonadati > Pseudomonadota > Alphaproteobacteria > Hyphomicrobiales > Phyllobacteriaceae > Mesorhizobium > Mesorhizobium sp. M7A.F.Ca.CA.002.15.2.1. The sequence continues at coordinate 217 of NZ_RZPI01001243.1, read as the reverse complement.
CGACGCCGGTTCGAATCGCATCAATCAGGCTATGTGACTTCGACCAGAGCCTATCTGCCTGTAGCCCTGAAGACCTATATCGCGGTCGAAACCGAGACCAACGCACGGCAGTTCGAGCGATATTTCAAGACCGGATCGGGCAAGGCTTTCGCCAGTAAACGGCTTTGGCGGACAGAGCCCCGCTGAAGGCCTTTTTATCTATCCATCTGAAATATAA
>NZ_RZPI01001242.1:0-511 GCF_003998715.1 Mesorhizobium sp. M7A.F.Ca.CA.002.15.2.1 | reverse complement strand
GCCCAGGTGATCGAGATGGCGCCGATGGTGGTGATGCCGGCCGTACAAGAACAGGTCACCGCGTCCAGCGCGGCGACCTGTTCTTGTACGGCCGGCATCACCACCATCGGCGCCATCTCGATCACCTGGGCCGGTGGCGGACCGCCGTCCGCTTCGGTGACCATGGTGAGATTCTGCACTGCATAGGCGACCGCGACATGGGCTCCGAGGACCAGCGCGGCAGCACCGGCCCACAAGCCAAGGTCGCGCCAGCCGAAGCGCGACATCTGGACCGAGGGCACGGCGACCGCTTGCGTCATGGCGCCGCCGCACGGGTGGCTGTGGGCGCGGGGGCATTGGACGCGGGAGCCGTCTCCAGGCCGACCAGCGCGATCTTCAGATAGCCGGCACCGCGCAACAGGTTCATCGCCTCCATCAGGTCGCCATAGGCGACCGCCTTGTCGGCGCGCAGGAAGATGCGCGTCTGCTTGTCGCCCTTGGTCTTGGCGTCCAGCGTCGCGCCGAAAGCCGG
>NZ_RZPI01001241.1:0-512 GCF_003998715.1 Mesorhizobium sp. M7A.F.Ca.CA.002.15.2.1 | reverse complement strand
GGGGCGCGGCCGTCCGCGACCAGACCGGCGGCATCGATCTCGTCGTCGAGACCGGTGGCCCGGCGACCTTCACGCAGTCGCTGATCGCCAGCACGCTTTACGGGCACATCGTGCTCTTGACGCTGCAGGATGCGAAAGGCGGATCGATCCAGCTGCCGGCGGCACTCTACCAGCGCAGCCTCGCCACCATCAGCCGCCTGTTCGTCGGCAGCCGGACCAATCTCGAAGCCATGCTGCGCGCCGTCTCGCAGCACCGCCTGCGGCCCGTCATCGACAAGGTCTTCGCCTTTACCGAGGCCGGCGATGCCTATCGCTATTTCCAGCAGGGCGACGTCTTCGGGAAGGTGATCATCGACGGCGCCTGACCCATCGAGTCCTCAAACCCAAGGGAGAACGACCATGACAATTCGTGAAGCCTCGGCCAAATGGCAAGGGACGTTGAAGGAAGGTTCGGGCCGGTTGCGGCTCGGCAGCGGCGTCTTCGAAGGCGCCTATTACTTCCCGTCGCGGTT
>NZ_RZPI01001240.1:0-519 GCF_003998715.1 Mesorhizobium sp. M7A.F.Ca.CA.002.15.2.1 | reverse complement strand
ATCGCGCTGAAGCGGCTCGATGCACGTCCGATCGCGACATTGTCGATCGAAGCGCAGGAGCGGCATGAGCGCCGCGAAAAAGTCTATCGCGACGACTGAAGCTCACGGCCGGCTGTCTCGAACGAACTCGATTCTGAAAATGGCCGGTTTTCCGGCCATTTTCATTGGTGCGGCATCCACCGCTCAGGGCGCGCGAAGATCGAAAACCCTCGGGGCTTCGGACGAGGTGGTTCGGCAGCCGGACCGGCGACGGTGTTTCGCGGGGATAGCGACCCGGCGGTCGCTCATTTCTTCTGGCTGGAGAGTTCACCGAGAAGCTTGGTCATCTCGTCGTCGAGCGACTGCGGCGCCGCCGGCTTGCCCACCTGGCCGCCCGAACGGGGCTGGTCCAGCGATACTTCAAGTTCTCTCATCAGCGTGTCGTCGATGCTGTCCTGCACCGGCTGCGGTGGTGGCGGGGCGTGCCGGGCGGTGTTGGCGTTGGCGGAGCCGTAGGCGGGCAACGGCGTGACATTGGTC
>NZ_RZPI01000123.1:0-10479 GCF_003998715.1 Mesorhizobium sp. M7A.F.Ca.CA.002.15.2.1 | reverse complement strand
CGGGCGGCGAGAATCGCCGAAAGGGCACCCGCCACGCTCATCGAAAGAATTTTGCGCGCAATGATCATGTGAAAATCCTCTCCTCTCGCTTCGGCCCAAAAATCGGAAATCGATTTTCGACAAGCACGAGGCGTGCATCCAAGTTTCCAGAGCGACGTGCGTCCAGATGAATACGTATCGCTATGGTCCGCATCCCTTCAATCGCCCGATTTCCGGGCGATTGCAAGGCAGTGAGGCAGGTGGGCGGTGCTGCTATCGCACAAGGATGTTGCGGAACTGCCACGGGTCGTTCCGGTCGAGGTCTTCCGGGAACAGGCCGGGACGGTTATCGAGCGGCGTCCAGTCGGTGTAGTAGCCCTTGACCGGTCCGAGATACTGGGACTGCACTTCCAGGCACCGCCTGTAGTCCATCTCGTCGGCTTCGACGATGCCGGCCTCGGGATTCTCCAGCGCCCAGACCATGCCCGAGAGCACCGCCGAGGTGACCTGCATGCCGGTGGCATTCTGGTAGGGGGCCAGCTTGCGCGCCTCGGCGAGCGACAGCTGCGAGCCGTACCAGTAGGCATTCTTGTCGTGGCCGTAGAGCAGCACGCCGAGTTCGTCGACGCCGTCGATCAACTCGTTCTCGTCGAGCACATGATGCACCGGCTGAGGCTTGCCGGCGGCGCCGAACATCTCGTCAAGCGACAGCATCGCGTCGTTGCAGGGATGATAGGCATAGTGGCAGGTCGGGCGGTAATGCACCTTGCCCTTCTTCGAACGCACGGTGAAGAAATCGGCGATAGAGATCGCCTCGTTATGCGTCACCAGCAGGCCGTATTGCGCGCCGGGCGTCGGGCACCACGAGCGCACGCGCGTGTTGGCGCCCGGCTGCTCCAGGTAGATGGCTGCCTTCGAGCCGTGCTTGTGCTTCTTGGCGTTCTTCGGCATCCATGTCTCGTGTGTGCCCCAGCCAAGTTCCGCGGGCTGCAGGCCCTCGGAGATGAAGCCTTCGACCGACCATGTGTTCCAGAACACATCCATCGGTTTCGGCTTCTTGGTGCGCTGGGTGTCGCGTTCGGCGATGTGGATGCCCTTGACGCCGGCCTTCTTCATCAGCTTGGCCCAGCCCTCGCGATCGTCCTGCGCGGGCTCCGAGAACTCCAGGCCAAGATCGGTGGCGAGATTGACCAACGCCTGCTTGACGAACCACGAGACCATGCCTGGATTGGCGCCGCAGGTGGAGACCGCCGTGGCGCCGCCGGGCTTGTCGTGCTTTTCCTTGAGCAGCGACTCGCGCAGCGCGTAATTGGTGCGGCTGGCGTTATCGGCCTTGGCGTCGAAATAGAAGCCGAGCCACGGCTCGACGACGGTGTCGATGTAGAGCACGCCGAGCTTGCGGCAGAGCCGCATCAGGTCCACCGAGCCGGTATCAACCGACAGGTTGATGCAAAAGCCCTGGCCGCCGCCATTGGTCAGAAGCGGGGTCAGGAGCTTCTTGTAGTTCTTCTCGGTCACCGCTTCCTGGACGAAGGTGATGCCGCGCTCGTCGAGCAGCTTGCGGTCGGTGTCGCGCGGATCGATAACCGTCATGCGCGACTTGTCGAACTTGAAATGGCGTTCGATCAGCGGCAGCGTTCCCCGGCCGATCGAGCCGAAGCCGATCATCACGACAGGGCCGCTGATCTCACCGTAAACGGGCCAGTTTTCATTCGCCATTTTATCGAGCACTCCTTCAAAGCCCAGGAAACTGGGAAAACGCACACACAAAACCGGGCATCTTTGCCCGGCGGCCATGCGCTACATCACAGATCATTGTCACAAACCAGCGAAAAGCGCCAACCAGCGATCAGTCGTCATTGGCCATGTGGTTAAGGACCGTCATCAGCCGATCACGGTCCGATGTCAGGCCCTTGTAGTCGAGCTGGGCGAGATCGAGTGCTTCGAGCTGGGCGGCGAAAGACACCGCGAGCTTCGCCCGATCAGGGTGCCTGGCCAGCACGGCGAGCGGATCGAGATGGATGCGGATGGTGAACAGGATATCGCGTGAAACAGGCAGTTTGCGTAGGGTTTGCCGCTCGACGCGAATGAAGGCATGGGCGTCGATGTCGCCATCGGGAAAGCGCGACGGCCGGTTGGTGGCGCGGTCGATGCGCTGCAGGTCGGAGAGCGGATGGTAGAGCGCGTTGTCGGCCTGGATCGACCAGTTGTAGCGCTCGACGGCCTGCCCCTGGAGGCCATCGAACATCCGGTTGATGAGTTCCGCCGGACGCGTGCCCGGGCCGAAACCCGGCACCGGCGCGTGGATGTCCTGCAGCGGCTTGCCGAACTTTTCCAGGAGCGACCAGGAGGAGGGAAAGCAGAGCGAGCCGGCGACCAGCCGCCAGCCGCTGTCACTGCTGCGCATCAGGATCAGGTCTTCCTGGACGAGCAGTGAGGCTTTGGCCAGCGGCGCATCGGCGAGGGAAGCAGGCAGACGGCTCGCCGCGCCCGCCACCTCGACGCCTGATCCGCCGAGCCGATGGGTTTCGGGGAACCTCTCCGGGAGATGCGCGGCGAGCAAGTCGAGCACTTCCTGCTGGGCGTCGCGCGTGCCGTCCTCCTCGACGAAAACGCGCTCTGGGATTTCGGCATAGAGCCGGTGCTTTTCGGCGAGATACGGCAGCAGATGGCCGTCGACCTCGATCCAGGCCGCCGGGTCGAGCGGCTTCAGCCCGATGCTGAACAGTTTCGACGAGCCGTCATAGGGCGTGTGGGTGGGCAGCGTATGTTTTGGGGACGTCATGTCTCAGGTCAGTCTTGCCGGGATCAGTCCGCGCAGCGAATTGCCGACGAACAGGGACTTGGCGGATTTCAGATCGTCCAAGCTGTAGATCGCTTCGCGGGCGCGGCCTTCATCCAGAAGCTGCGCGCGCAATACGCCAGGCAGCAGGCCGCAATCGAGCCGGGGCGTCGCCAGCACGCCGTCGCCGACATCGGCAAAGACATTGGTGATCGTGCCTTCACAGATCTCGCCACGCTCGTTGGCCATAAGCACCTCGTCGGCCTGCGTGATGAGGTGTTCGGCACGGGCACGCGTGTAAAGCTGTCGCCGGCTGGTCTTGTGGCGCAGCAGCGTGTCGTTCGAATCGAGCCTCGTCCGCGCCAGCCGCAGCATCCAGACTTTGTCGGCGGCGAGCGGTTCATAAGGCTGCGCAGAGGCCGTCACCTCGCCATCGTGCGACAGGACGAGACGCGTGCGCGTGGCAACGCCGGAACCGCCGACCGCGCTGCTCAGCGCCTCGCCGACCGTGCCTGGATCACAGCGGAAGCCGAGTTCCGCCGCCGAGCCATAGAGGCGCGCAAGATGACGATCGAAGCGCAGGAAGCCCGAGCCGGGTTCCCAGCGCATGGTCTCGATCAACTGAAAGTCGGCGGTGTTCCCGTCGCGAAGCGCGCTTTCAGCAGACACTCCTGATACTCCTCCTGCGCCGTCGAATCGAAGACGACGCCGCCTCCGACATTGTAGACGGCCTCGCCGCCCGAAAAGAGCGAGATGGTGCGGATCGCCACGGAAAAGCGCATCGGGCCGCCGGGTGCGATCCAGCCTATGGCGCCGCAATAGGCATCGCGGGGCGTGCCTTCCAGGTCGCGCAGGATCTCCATGGCACGGATCTTAGGCGCGCCGGTGATCGAACCGCAAGGAAACAGCGCCGCAAAGATCTGGCGGATAGAGAGACCCGGCAGCAGTTTGGCCCTGACGTCGCTCACCATCTGATGCACGGTCGGGTAAGTCTCGATGCGGAACAGCGCCGGCACGTCCAGCGTGCCCACCTCGCTGATCAGCGAGATATCGTTGCGCAGGAGATCGACGATCATCCGGTTTTCGGCCTGGTTTTTCTCGTCATTGCGCAGGAAGATCTTCTGCCGTTCGTCCTCGGCTTTGGTGGCGCCGCGCGGCGCCGTTCCCTTCATCGGATGCGTCTCGATCATGCCCTCGGCGTCGATCTCGAAGAACAGTTCAGGCGAGCGCGACAGCACGATGGGTTCACCGAGCGCGATCAGCGCGCCATATTTCACCGGCTGACGTTCAGTCAACGCATCGAACGCGGCCAGAGGCTCGCCTGACCATTGCGCATGCACGGGAAAGGTCAGATTGCCCTGGTAGCAATCACCTTGCCGGATGTGCTGGTGCAGCCGCGAGAAGCGTTTTTCATAATCCTCGGGCGACCACGTCGCACGGGCGTCGAAGATCGGGCCATTGGTCGCCGCCATATTGCGCGGCGGCACCGCCTGTTCGACCGGGGCATCGAAAACCCCAAGGCACACGAGTGGGGCGCGGCGTCCATTCGGCAGCAGGGGAACGAGCTTGGGTTCGAGCAGGTAGCCCGCCTCATACGAGAAATAGCCGGCAAGCCATTTGCCTGCATCATGCGCGGCTTGTGCTGCTTCCAGAGCCGGCCCGAAATCGCCTGCATCGTGCGCCACGATGATATCGGCCGGCCGGTCGAAAACGAGCTGGCGCGCGCTTTTGTCATTGCGAAAAATTGCGGCGGGCAGGGACATGGGCACCGAATGCTGCGGTCAATGAAGCCATCAACCGCTCTATATGGGGTGCCGCCCGCGCGCAATCGAGGGAACGGCACGCTGCCTCTTAAAGCCGACCTTTGGGCCAACTCAGGAACCAAGAGCAAACGGCGACGCCGATATGGCGCCGCCGCTTGCAATCTTCAGGTCGTGCCTGGCGATCAGCTGTTGCTGGAGGTTCCGGCTGTTGGAAACTGCTTGGCGAATTCCTTCTCGTTGCCGGCGGCGAGCAGCTTGGCCTGCTCGATCCAGCGTTCGCGCGCGATGCGGCCATCGAAATTCATGACGTCCTCGATCCGTTTGATATCGGCCGCTGTCCAGGACGCGATCTGGGCGAAGCTGGTGACGCCTTGTGCCTTGAGCAGTTTCTCATTGACCGGACCGATACCGATCAGCCGACGCAGATTGTCGGGCTTTCCGGATGCTGGCTTGGCTGTTGCAGGCTTGGCTGTTGCAGGCTTGACTGTTGCAGGCTTGCTCATTGCGGATTTGGCTGGAGCCGAGGTTTTGGTGGCGACGGGTTTCGCCGCCGGCTTGGCAGAGACCGCTTTCGCAGCGGCCGGTTTGGCCGTCGCGGGCTTTGTGGTGGCGGATTTGGCCGTCGCGGGGGTCGACATCAGGGCCGCCGGCGCCTGGCTTGCCGGTTTTGCCGCGCTGCTTCCGGCGGCAGGTGCGGCCGACGCTTCGCGCAGCCGGCGCTCAAGGTCGGCGCGGGTCTTGCCGCATGCATCGAGTTCGCCGGTCAGGCGGTCGCTGTCGGTGCGCAGCCTGTCGCGTTCGCTGCGTGTACGGTCGAGATCGCCGCGCAAGCTGTCGAGTTCACCGCGCAGGCGCCCCCAAAGGAACCAGCCGACCAATACGCCTATCAGGAACGCCAGGACCACGTAGAAAAAAGTGCCCATTGTCTCTCTCCAGTCAGATCCGTCTGCCGTGGGTCATGATCTTCGGCGAAGGACTACTCTTGGTGGTTCCGCGGTAAGCAGAACAGCCGGCTTCGGTTCGAGCTGTCGGCGATCGGCTTTGCTTGCCCATGGCCAACGGCCGTTGTCGCGTTCGCCTGAGCGCCACGGCCGGCTGAGATTTCTCCTCGCCGATCCGCATGCGCTCCGGCTGAGCTTGGAGCGAAGGCTATCATAGAGCTTGTGGAAAGCTATCGGAAAACTTCGGTGGAGAGTACTTCAAGAACAGATATTTAGGGCGATAGTAGAGCTGTCCCAACATGCATTCCGGCTAAACTGTTAGAGCGACGCCTGGGGGCGCATTTCAAGTGTCGAGCGCTTCCAGCTCGTCGATCAGGCCACCGATGACGCCAAGTCCGATCTGCCAGAAGGCGGGATCGGTGGCGTCGAGCCCGAAGGGCGCCAGAAGCTCGGAATGATGTTTGGTGCCGCCGGCGCGCAGCATTTCGAAATACTTGTCCTGAAAGCCGCGCTCGGCGTTCTGGTAGACCGCGTAAAGCGAGTTCACCAGGCAGTCGCCGAAAGCATAGGCATAGACATAAAAGGGCGAATGGATGAAGTGCGGGATGTAGGTCCAGAACACCTCGTAGCCTTCGCGCAGCTTGATGGCGGGACCCAGACTTTCGGCCTGCACTTCGAGCCAGAACTGACCGAGCCTGTCGGAGGTCAGTTCGCCGTTCTTGCGTTCGGCATGCACCTTGCGCTCGAATTCATAGAAGGCGATCTGGCGCACGACCGTGTTGATCATGTCCTCGACCTTCTGGGCGAGCATGGCCTTGCGCTCGCGCCGGTCGGTGGTCTGGTCGAGCAGCGAGCGGAAGGTCAGCATCTCGCCGAAGACCGATGCCGTCTCGGCCAGCGTCAGCGGCGTCGAGGCCATCAGCGCACCCTGGCCGCCGGCCAGCACCTGATGCACGCCATGGCCAAGCTCGTGCGCCAGCGTCATCACATCGCGCGGCTTGCCCATGTAGTTGAGCAGGACATAGGGATGCGCCGACGGTACGGTCGGATGCGCGAAGGCGCCAGGCGACTTGCCGGGCCGCACCGGCGCGTCGATCCAGTTGCGGTCGAAGAAGGTTCGCGCGATCTCGGCCATGTCGGGCGAAAAGCGCTGATAGGCGGACAGCACGGTGTTCCTGGCCTCGTCCCAGCCGATGATCGCCTGGGGCGTATCCGGCAACGGCGCGTTGCGGTCCCAATGGTTCATCACCTCCATGCCCAGCCAGCGTGCCTTCATCGCGTAGTAGCGGTGCGAGAGGCGCGGATAGGCATCGCGAACGGCGGAGGCCAAGGCGTCCACCACACTGCGCTCGACGCGGTTGGCCAGATGGCGTGAATCGGCGATGTCCTCGAAGCCACGCCAGCGGTCGGATATCTCCTTGTCCTTGGCCAGCGTGTTGGTGATCAGCGTGAAGGTGCGCAAGTTCTTGCGGAAGGTCGTGGCCAGCGCCTCGGACGCCCGGCGGCGCACCTCGCCGTCGGCGTCCTGCAGACGGTTCAGCGCCGGCTCCAACGTCAGTTCCTCGCCGTCGATGTGGAAGCGAAGGTCGGTCATCGTCTCGTCGAACAGGCGGTTCCAGGCGCCGCGTCCGGTGATCGACTTTTCGTGGAAGAGCTGCTCGACGCGGTCCTCGAGCTGGTAAGGCTTGTCCTTGCGCAGATCGAGCACCCATGGCCGATAGTGGCCGAAGGCGGGATCGCCGGCGAGCGCGCCTTCGATCGACGCATCGTCGATCAGGTTGAGTTCGAGCGCGAAGAACAGAAGGTGCGCGCTGGCGTCGGTCATCTTCTCCTGGATGTCGCCATAGAGCTTGGCGCGCTGGGGATCGGCGGTGTTTCCGGCATAAACCAGTCCCGCATAGGAGACGATGCGGCCGATCAGTTCCTCCAGCGCCTCGTAGGCGACAAGCGCCTCGCCCAGCCTGCCGGCGCCGCCGCGCTCGGCTTCGGCGGCCAGCGTACCCTTCCAGCGGCTCTCGAAACTGGTCGCATCGGTGGCGGCCTTGGCGATGTCGCGCTTCAGCTCCGGCGCGTCCATGCCGGCATAGAGGTCGGCAAGGTTCCATTCCGGCAGGTCGCCCAGCTCGGCCGCGCCTTGACCCGACGCCGGCGCCGCCAGCCGCCGTGCGGAAACCATGTGCCCAGAATCCCTATGCATTGCCGACACCTTCCGTGGCCAAGGTTCAAGGAGAAACGAGAAGCCGGTCAAATCCTAAGGAATTCATTCACCGGGTTTTTTGAAACCTTATTTAGAACCCTGTGCCAAGATGGTCCACAGGGCAGAATTCCTCGGGCGGGCAGTCACACCAGTCATGACAGGTTCCATACTCATAGTCGATGACGATCCGGTGCAACGCCGGCTGCTCGAAGCGGCGGTGACGCGGTTCGGCTACAGCGCAATCGTGGTCGACGGCGGCGCGGCCGCTCTCGACATCCTCGATGGACCCGGCGCCCGCGAGGTGTCGGTGGTCATCCTCGATCTGGTCATGCCCGGTCTCGACGGTATCGGCGTGCTGAAGGCGATGCGCGAGCGCGACATCAACGTGCCGGCGATCGTGCAAACCGCGCAGGGCGGAATCGAGACCGTGGTTTCGGCGATGCGTCATGGCGCCTTCGATTTCGTCGTCAAGCCGGCGTCTCCCGACAGGCTGCAGGCATCGATCGGCAATGCGCTCAAGGTCGAGGCCGTCGAGGGCGAGGTCAAGCGCACATCGCGCCGGCGCGGCGGCCTCCTGACCTTCAAGGACATGATCACGCACAGCCCGGCCATGGACAGGGTGATCCGTCTTGGCCAGAAAGCGGCGGCATCCAACATTCCGATCCTGATCGAGGGCGAGTCCGGCGTCGGCAAGGAACTGGTGGCGCGCGCCATCCAGGGCAGTGGCGACCGCCGCACGAAGCCCTTCGTCACCGTCAATTGCGGCGCCATTCCAGACAATCTGGTCGAATCGATCCTGTTCGGTCACGAGAAGGGCTCGTTCACCGGGGCCACCGACAAGCACACCGGCAAGTTCGTCGAAGCGCATTCGGGCACGCTGTTTCTCGACGAGATCGGCGACCTGCCGCTCGACGTGCAGGTCAAGCTGTTGCGTGCGGTCCAGGACGGCGAGGTCGACCCGGTCGGTGGGCGCTCGACCGTCAGGGTCGACATCAGGCTGATTTCGGCGACGCACCGCAACCTCCTGCAGCAGGTCAAGGACGGCAAGTTCCGCGAGGATCTGTTCTACCGGCTGAACGTCTATCCGATCTTCGTGCCGCCGCTGCGCGACCGCCGCGACGACATCCCATATCTGGTCACCCATTTCATGGAGAAGGTCGCGCCGGCCGACCCGCACCGTCGCCTGCAAGGTATTTCGGCGGCAGCGCTCGCGGTGCTGCAGGCCTATGACTGGCCCGGAAACATCCGGCAGCTCGAAAACGCCGTCTTTCGCGCCTCGGTGCTTTGCGAAGGCTATATGTTAACCGCGGAGGACTTCCCGCAGATCCGGGCGCAAGTGGAAGGCACCGTCAACCTCGATATGGATGGCGACGCGCCGTCGCCGTCCTTGCCTTTGCAGGCGCGCGATGACGAAGCCTTGCCCGGCGAGGGCGGCCCGGCAATCGCGTTCGATCCGCCGGCAAGGCTGCAGCCTCGCTTCGGCACGTTGCGGGCGCTCGACGAGCGCGGCAATGTGCGGGCACTTGCCGATGTCGAACTCGAGATGATCAAGCTTGCCATCGATCACTACAACGGACAGATGAGCGAAGTCGCCCGCCGACTCGGCATCGGCCGCTCGACGCTCTATCGCAAGCTCAAGGAACACGGCATCGATCCGGAGACAGGCCGCGTCGATCGACTAGCCTCCTAAGGGCGATGCCGGGCTGAGCTTTGGCCCGGCTTCCGGCTTTGCCACAAGGCCGGCGCCAGCTTGCAATGCCACAACGGGCCTTGTATCGCCGTTTCGGCGGCATTGTGGCTGTCTCGTGGACAGCTCTGTTCACGCATTAAGGCTAACGGTAACAGATCGTGTTTGGGGCGAAGGCGAAAATCCGATCTAAACCAGCGGTTTACCAAGAAACCTTGTGAACAATTTTTGACGGGATATCGCCACGGTGTTACCGCATTTCGGCTTCAATAAGCGATGATTAACCATTAGGATCGATATTCGGGTGTGCTAATGCCACATCCGTTTGGACAAATCCGGGGACAAACGGCAGCCTGCAAGGCCTTTTGATTTGAACAGAATCGAACGACACACAAACAGGCGGCACCATCATTTGAGCGTCTGGCCGAAGTGGCTGGCAGTGTTGGTTGTCGCTTTTGGTTTTGTTGCCGCGGCTGCGAGCGGAGCCAGCGCCGAAACACGGTCGCTGAAGCTTTATCATCTCCACACCCATGAGAAGGCCGAGATCGTCTACAAGCGCAACGGCCGCTACGTTCCCGAGGGTCTCCGCAAGATCAACATCATTTTGCGCGACTGGCGTCGCAACGAGCCAACCAAGATGGATCCGCGCCTGCTGGATCTCGTCTGGGAGGCGTATCGGGAAGCAGGTGCCACGGACTATATCCAGGTCGTCTGCGGCTATCGCTCGCCGTCGACGAACTCGATGCTGCGCAGCCGCAGCAGGGGCGTGGCCGAGAAGAGCCAGCACATGCTCGGCAAGGCGATGGATTTCTATATTCCCGGCGTGCCGCTGAAGAAGCTGCGCAACATCGGCCTCAAGATGCAGGGCGGCGGCGTCGGCTACTATCCGTCATCGGGTTCGCCGTTCGTCCACATGGATGTCGGCAATGTGCGCCATTGGCCCGGTATCAGCCGGCAGGAACTGGTCTCCCTGTTCCCCAATGGCAAGACGCTGCATGTGCCGAGCGACGGCAGGCCGCTGCCCGGCTTTGAGCAGGCGCTCGCCTCCTACAAGGCGCGCAAGGGATCGGGCTCGCCGGCCATCGAGATGGCCAGTGCCGGCGGCAGCAGCAAGAAATCGGGTGGATTCC
>NZ_RZPI01001239.1:0-520 GCF_003998715.1 Mesorhizobium sp. M7A.F.Ca.CA.002.15.2.1 | reverse complement strand
ACACACCCCCGTCTCTTCCTCCTCCGCCAAGCCGAACGGGCGCGTTTTTTCCCCCGGACCGTTGTCAGACATGGGAGCCAATCCGGCCCTTGCCGCCCTGTTGCCCCTTGCCGCCGGAGCAGCGGCGATCGGTGCCGGCGGCCGGATCACGGAACTGGTGGTCTCGTTGGAGGGTTTCTGCAAATCCAGCGCATCGACGCCGGCCGTTGACGAGCAGCCGGCAAGGCATAGCGATGCTATCAAAAAACTGACGACGCCCGGAATCCGCATCTGGACCTGTACTCAAAACACAACAGACCGAGGGCGAAACGACAGCCGACGGACAAACCGGATCAGTTATGAATGAGAAATTACCAATAAAGTTTGAATCAAGTTTTTTTCGCCATACCGCATGCGGGTAAGCGCGGTGGAAACTGGCTCAGGATTTCCTGAAGACGCCGATCATCGGCCCGAGATTCCAGTAGTCGTCTTTGCGGCCGATGGCAGGCGCAAACAGGCTGGATATCGTGCCGTCGAGGAA
>NZ_RZPI01001238.1:0-524 GCF_003998715.1 Mesorhizobium sp. M7A.F.Ca.CA.002.15.2.1 | reverse complement strand
ATGCGATCCGGGTCGACGAAGTCGGCATCGAATACGGCATGTATGGCGAGTTCCGGCTGCGCAGCGCCTATCAGCCGATTTTCGCGCCGCGCGGCCGGTTCCTTCACGCGGTCGCGGCCGAAGCCCTGATCGAGCCGCACCGTGCGGGCCGCCCCGGCGCGCCAAAGATATTCTTCGAAAGCGTTGCCGTCTCGGACCGGCTGTTTGTGGAAACCATGTGCCGGGCGCTGCATCTCAGGAATTTTCGCAATATCGGCGTCGACGGGCTCGACCTGTTCTTCAACTACAATCCGTTGATCAACGACCATGCCGGGCGGGCACTGGCCGAGATTCGCCTGATGACCAGGCATCTCGGCGAGTTCGGCCTGGCGCCGGCCATGCTGGTCTGCGAAATCACCGAACAGGCGGCGGACGACGCGCTTCTCGCGCGGCTGGTGCGCGAAATGCGGCGCGACGGCATCCGCATCGCCATCGACGATTTCGGCACCGGGCACTCGACCGAGGAGCGGGTGAGCCTGCTCAAG
>NZ_RZPI01001237.1:0-525 GCF_003998715.1 Mesorhizobium sp. M7A.F.Ca.CA.002.15.2.1 | reverse complement strand
GTCGACTACTTTGCCGACCTTGGCGCGGCGGCGGGCGAGGGCGGTTCAAGAAGGCAGAAGATCGCCAAGGCGTTCGCGGCTTCGATCGCGTACGAAAACCCGCTGGCGCAACAACTGATCGACGGCCTGTCCGATATCGAGGGCTTGACCGTCCACGGCATCACCGACCCGAAGCGGCTCGGCGATCGCGTGCCGACGGTTTCCTTCACGGTCGAGCGCATCGTGCCGGAGACAATCGTGCGGCAGATGAACGCCGAAAACATCTTCCTGTGGTCCGGTCACAACTACGCCTGGGAGATCGTCCACCAGCTCGGCATTCCAGCCGAGCATGGCGTCGTGCGCATCGGCATTGCTCACTACAACACGGCAGCCGAAATCGACGAAACGCTGGAAAGTGTGCATCGGGTCATCGCCATGCTCAGGCAGCAGCGCTCCTAACGCTGGCTTGAGCACTCACCGCATCTTGCCGCCGAAGCCGGTGAGGAACGCGGTGAGATTGTCGCCGAGTTTGTCGCAGAGGTAGCC
>NZ_RZPI01001236.1:0-526 GCF_003998715.1 Mesorhizobium sp. M7A.F.Ca.CA.002.15.2.1 | reverse complement strand
GACCAGGCACCCGCCATGCCTGACGCCGACTACATCTTCCATGGGCTGGAGCAACGCTTCGACGTGCTGTCGAGCATGATGGAACGCCGCCAGGGTGACGCCATCGAACAGGGCAACATGCTGTTCCGCGATCTCGAGCGCAGGCTGGACGAGGTTGCTGACAGGCTCGACCAGCGCATGCCGCAGGTCGACAGCGTCGGCATCATGGAAGCCATCGATGCCCGCTTTACGGCGCTCGCCAAGCGCCTTGAAACGCGTGTGCCCGATCCCGCGGGCGAAGCGGCGATCCGCGGACTGGAGAGCCGGCTCGAAGACATTTCAAGCCGGCTGGACGCGTCGGCCGCACAGGTCGCCGGCATCGATCCGGCGCTGATCCGCAGCCTGGAAGCACAGGTTGCCGGCCTGTCGGCTCATCTTTCCAAGCCCAGCACCCCGCTGCCGGAATTCGAGGACATCAGCCCGCGTCTCAACGAAATTGAAAAGTCGCTCGCAGGAACCCGCGATTCCATTCTCGGCGCGGCGCGCG
>NZ_RZPI01001235.1:0-535 GCF_003998715.1 Mesorhizobium sp. M7A.F.Ca.CA.002.15.2.1 | reverse complement strand
GGTTGGAACTGTTTCCGCCCGGCGAGCTTTTAACAGGGACTGTGGCCAACAAACCTCTTGCTCCGTTTGACTATCGATGATTCGCTATGGGTGACAGTTCGATTCGAGGAAGGGAGGCTCTTCATGCCGCGTCTTTTCACCGCCCTCGAAATTCCGCGTGACGCTGCCCTTTCGCTGTCCCTGCTGCGGGGCGGCTTGCCGGGAGCTCGCTGGATCGACGTCGAAAACTACCATCTGACGCTGCGCTTCATCGGCGATGTTCCCGGCCATGTCGCCGACGAGATCGCCAACGCGCTCGACCGCGTCCACCGCCCTTCTTTCTCGCTGGCGCTGACCGGCGTCGGCGCTTTCGGCCAGAAGAAGCCGCATGCGGTATGGGCGGGCGCTTCCGCCTCGCCCGATCTGGCCGCCCTTCAAGGTGAGGTCGACCGCATCTGCCAGCGGCTCGGCATCCCGGCCGACCCGCGCAAATTCATGCCGCATGTGACGCTGGCGCGCTTGCGCAATTCGACCCCGCTGGACGTTGCCCAATATC
>NZ_RZPI01001234.1:0-535 GCF_003998715.1 Mesorhizobium sp. M7A.F.Ca.CA.002.15.2.1 | reverse complement strand
CTCCTCAAGCGCGCCGCCGAAGCCTTGCAGGCCGGGTAGATCAGGCCGCGTCGCGGGTCTTTTCGATGCGCGAACGGATCGCCTCGATCATCGTCTCGCGGATGACCGTCTCACCATGTGTCTCGCGCATGTGCTCGACGGCACGGCGCATGACCTCGGCTTCCTCGTCGGCACGTGTGTGCCAGTCACAGCCGGGCACGAGCGACCCGCAGTGAAATTCCTTCATGAGATTTCTCCTTTTCTCCGTGGAGCCTGGTCGAGGCTCCGGCACTTTTTTGGCCCATGTCCGGTTCCAGGGTTGAAACCGCGGACCGCGAACGGGTGAGAAGCATAACACAGATGGGGTGGTATTGGTTGCCGTCAACGGCAAAAGGGCGGAGCAGCATCGCTCCGCCCTCGTCTCGTCCCGTTTTGGCGGGCAGGCCTTCACTTGGCGATCTTGACAGCCTCGGCAATCTTTTTCTTGCCGCTCATGTCCCATGAGACACGGACCTTTTCACCGACCTGCAGGCCAGGATCCTTGAAGGTCTTGGGA
>NZ_RZPI01001233.1:0-541 GCF_003998715.1 Mesorhizobium sp. M7A.F.Ca.CA.002.15.2.1 | reverse complement strand
GTACAAGGGCCGCACCGATCTTTTGACCATGGTCTTCGATGAAGGCACTGCGGTCGCCGGCGTGTTCACGAAATCGAAATGCCCCTCGGCGCCGGTCGATTTCTGCCGGCAGAATCTCGGCGCGGGCAAGGCGCGGGTGCTGGTCGTCAATTCCGGCAACGCCAATGCCTTCACCGGCAAGAAGGGCCGCGAGTCGACCGCACTGACCGGCGAGGCGGCGGCGAAGGCGGCCGGCTGCACGGCAGCGGAGGTTTTCATGGCCTCGACCGGCGTCATCGGCGAGCCGCTCGACACCAGCAAATTCAGCCATCTGCTCGCGGGGCTGGTCAGCAAGGGCAAGCCCGAGCTGTGGACCGAAGCGGCAAAGGCGATCATGACCACGGATACCTATCCGAAAGTGGCGACCGCGACCGTCAAGCTCGGCGACACCGATGTCACCATCAACGGCATTTCCAAGGGCGCCGGCATGATCGCGCCCGACATGGCGACGATGCTCTCCTTCATCGCCACCGACGCGCCGATCGCCGCACCTGTCCTGCAG
>NZ_RZPI01001232.1:0-542 GCF_003998715.1 Mesorhizobium sp. M7A.F.Ca.CA.002.15.2.1 | reverse complement strand
CCTTCCATGTAATC
Source organism: Mesorhizobium sp. M7A.F.Ca.CA.002.15.2.1 (assembly GCF_003998715.1). Lineage (NCBI taxonomy): Bacteria > Pseudomonadati > Pseudomonadota > Alphaproteobacteria > Hyphomicrobiales > Phyllobacteriaceae > Mesorhizobium > Mesorhizobium sp. M7A.F.Ca.CA.002.15.2.1. The sequence goes on along the minus strand of NZ_RZPI01001232.1, from coordinate 528 downwards.
ATCGGGATTTTCGACGAAGCGTGGACGGCCTGCATGTTCGTGGCGCAGGCCGGTGCCGCCGCCGGCCCAGGTCCCGGCGAGGATGACGCCGTCATTGTCTGGCCGCGCATAGTTGCAGGAAATGTCGTCGCACCAGGCGAACGGCATGACCTGCCTTGCCTTGCCGGCAGCGTCGAGCACGGCCATCGGATGGCGCTCGACATGCAGCGGCAGATCGAGGCCGACCGTCGCCAGCAGCCGGCGCGTCCACGGCCCGGCGGCCAGGACGACGGTATCGGCCTCCAGCATCGTTCCATCGGTCAAGATGACACCCGTGATGCGGTCGCCCTGCCGCTGGAGGCTCTCGACCAACGTGTTCTGCATGATCCTGGCACCACTGGCGCGGGCGGCACGGGCAATAGCATTGGTGGCGCCGAAGGCATCGGCATAGCCATACTCGGGTTCCCACAGCGCCAGCGCGACATTGTCCAGGGCAAAGCCCGGTGCGGCATCGGCAAAGGCCTGCGGCGACAATGTCTTGATGCGCGC
>NZ_RZPI01001231.1:0-545 GCF_003998715.1 Mesorhizobium sp. M7A.F.Ca.CA.002.15.2.1 | reverse complement strand
CAAATACGGCATGAAATACCTTGCCATGGCACGGAGCCTCGGTGGCGGCACGACCTGCGGCACCATTCTGAAATACAATGCCGGGCACGCCGCAACGCGGATGAACCCCGTGTCGGCAGCCTATTGCGGCAAGGTCAAGGTGCAGATGGCTGCGCTTGGATCGCCCGCATAAGTCAGCTTTTTCGTTTGCGTTTTCGGGCGTGAACCCCTTTATACGCTCTGCCAGCTGGCTGGGCGGCCGCACCCGCAAACGCCGAAAGGTCGTGGGTGAGGAAAGTCCGGGCTCCATGGAAACACGGTGCCGGTTAATGGCCGGCGGGGGCGACCCCAGGGAAAGTGCCACAGAAAGCAAACCGCCACGATCCGGCTTGCCGGATTCGGGGCAAGGGTGAAAGGGTGGGGTAAGAGCCCACCGCGCGACTGGCAACAGGAGCGGCACGGTAAACCCCACCGGGAGCAAGACCGAATAGGGACGGTGCGAGGGGAAACCCTCGAGGGCTGTTTCCGGCTCACCGTCCGGGTAGGTTGCGTGAGGCGCATGGCAA
>NZ_RZPI01001230.1:0-546 GCF_003998715.1 Mesorhizobium sp. M7A.F.Ca.CA.002.15.2.1 | reverse complement strand
GACCCGGGCAAGGTGTTCAAGGGCAAGCATATGGCTGGCCACATGGGCGACACCCGCGTCACCACGCAGAATGTCGAGATCGTATCGACCGACGCCGACCGCGGCCTGATCCTGATCCGCGGTGCGGTTCCCGGATCGAAGGGCGCCTGGATCCTGGTTCGCGATGCGGCCAAGGTGGCACTGCCGGCCAATGCGCCGAAGCCTGCCGCGATCCGCGCCGTTGCTGCCGAAAGTGGCGCCAAGAACGAGGCTCCGGCCACAGAGGGAGCGGAATAATGGATCTCAAGATCACAACGCTGGGCGGCAAGGACGCCGGCAAGGTGGAACTCTCCGACGAGATTTTCGGCCTTGATCCGCGCGAAGACATCCTGCAGCGCGTCGTGCGCTGGCAGCTTGCCAAGAAGCAGCAGGGCACGCACAAGACCAAGGGTCGCGCCGAGATCGCGCGCACCGGCGCCAAGATGTACAAGCAGAAGGGTACGGGCCGCGCCCGTCACCATTCGGCACGCGCTCCGCAGTTCCGCGGCGGCGGCAAGGCCCACGGCC
>NZ_RZPI01000122.1:0-10510 GCF_003998715.1 Mesorhizobium sp. M7A.F.Ca.CA.002.15.2.1 | reverse complement strand
GCCATATTCCGCTGCCGCCCTATATCGCCTCGAAACGCGACGACGACGAACGCGACCGGGCCGATTACCAGACCATCTATGCAAGCGAGGAAGGCGCCGTCGCGGCTCCGACAGCGGGCCTGCATTTCACGCCGGAGCTTTTTGCAGCGCTTGACGCCAAAGGCGTCGAACGCCGCTTCGTCACCTTGCATGTCGGCGCCGGTACGTTCCTGCCGGTCAAGGCGGACGACACCGCCGACCACAAGATGCATGCCGAGACCGGGTCGGTCAGCGAAGCCACTGCGGACGCCCTGAATGCCGCAAGAGCAAGGGGCGGGCGCATCGTTGCTGTCGGCACGACCTCGCTGCGTCTGCTGGAGAGTGCGGCGCGTGAGGACGGTACTCTGGCTGCGTGGTCCGGCCCGACCGATATCTTCATCACGCCCGGCTACTGTTTTCGCACCGCCGACATGCTGATGACCAATTTCCATCTGCCGCGCTCGACTCTGTTCATGCTGGTTTCGGCCTTCAGCGGCCTCGACACGATGCGCGCGGCCTATGCCCATGCGATCGAGAACCGTTACAGATTCTATTCCTATGGCGACGCAAGCCTGCTTTTCCGAGCGGAGACGAGCGATGGACGATGATCTGCAAGCCTTTGACCGCGATGCGCTGATCGCGGAAGTGAAAAAACTGCGCGCCGGCATTCGCCAGCACCGCGATTCCACCGGCCATGAATTGTGCTGGCATCACCCCGATCTGTGGGACCTGCTGCCGGAAAAAACCGAACCATCGATCGCCGTGCCGCCCTGGCCAAAATTCATGCGCGGCTGCATCCACTACCGCCAGTCGCTCGACAAGCAGGCGCCGGACGCCCCGGTCCACGACAAGGAATTCAATGGCTAAGCAGTTCAGCTTCAAGGTTCTGGCAATCGACGGCAAGGCGCGGCGCGGCGTGATCGACATGCCGCGCGGCGAAATCCGCACGCCAGCCTTCATGCCGGTCGGCACCGGCGGTACCGTCAAGACGATGTATATGGACCAGGTGCGCGGCGTCGGCGCCGACATCATCCTTGGCAACACCTACCATCTGATGCTGCGGCCAGGCGCCGAGCGTGTGGCGCGGCTCGGCGGCTTGCATGAATTCGCCCGCTGGCCGCATCCGATCCTGACCGACAGTGGCGGTTTCCAGGTCATGTCGCTGTCGAAGCTGAGAAAGCTGACCGAAAAGGGCGTCACCTTCCGCTCGCATATCGATGGCGCCGCCTACGAGATGTCGCCGGAGCGGTCGATCGAGATTCAGGGGCTGCTCGATTCCGATATCCAGATGCAGCTCGACGAATGCACGGCGCTGCCGGCCGAAATGAAGGAGATCGAGCGCGCCATGGAGCTGTCGCTGCGCTGGGCCGAGCGCTGCAAGACGGCGTTCGGCGACCAGCCGGGCAAGGCGATGTTCGGCATCGTGCAAGGCGGCGACAACGCAGCGCTGCGGGTGCGATCGGCGCAGGCGCTGAGCGCGATGGAGTTGAAGGGCTATGCGGTCGGCGGCCTGGCCGTCGGCGAACCGCAAGCGGTGATGCTCGAGATGCTCGACATCACCTGTCCGGAGCTGCCGGCGGACAAACCGCGCTATCTGATGGGCGTCGGCACGCCTGACGATATCCTGAAGTCGGTGGCGCGCGGCATCGACATGTTCGACTGCGTGATGCCGACACGGGCCGGCCGCCACGGCCTCGCCTATACAAGGCGCGGCAAGGTCAATCTGCGCAACGCCCGCCATGCTGACGATCCGCGCCCACTCGACGAGGAAAGCGACTGCCCGGCCGCCCGTGACTACTCACGCGCCTATCTGCATCATCTGGTGCGCTCGCAGGAAGCGCTCGGCGCCATGCTTTTGACGTGGAACAACCTGTCCTACTACCAGAAACTGATGCAGGACATCCGCGCTGCGATCGAGGCTGGCACCTTCGAGGCGCGCGGCGCCGAAATCACCGAGGGCTGGGCGAGGGGCGATATCCCGTTGCTGTAAGGCCTCAAGTGCTGAGCGAATTCGAGGCGCGCAGGCTGCAGCCGGTGATCTGGAACGTGCCGTCGGGCTGCTGCTGCAGCGTATAGACCGCCTCGTAATCCTTGCCATCGGGGCCGACGATCAGCACCTGCTGGACGATCGAACCCGGACCGGTCTCCTCGACCTTGCCGAAGGAATAAGTCTGCGGCTTGCGCACCGGCGGATAGCCGTTGGTCACCATGTTCATGAAGGCATCGACGGTCGGGAAGATCCGCTTCACATTCGGGGCGGCGAAGCTGTAGGCGGTGGCGCCGTCATTGGCGATGAGGGCCTTTAGCTGACCGTCGATGACGGACTGGCCTGCCTTGATCTCGGCATCGCCGGCCAATGCCGACGACACGCAGAGGAATGGAACGACTGCGAATGCGAAAAAGGCGCGGCGCATGGCCTGTCTCCGTTGTCCCGCGAAACATCTTCCCTTGAAATGGTGCTGTCCGAAGACGCATCATAACATACGCTTGGCAGCGCATCGCGGTTTCAGCGATCGCGAATAATCGCTGGCGCTCGGCGGCAGGTTGCATGCTGGCGGAGAGCTGCGGCAGGTCGCAGCCCAGGCCTGGGCCGGCAGAGTACGGATTCCAGCGCTTGAAAGCCCGCCTCCAGTCTGCCAGAAGGGCCGCTGGACTTGGACGTTTAGCGGGACGAAGCCATGAAGGCGTTTTTCGTGCAGATCAAATGCGAGCTCGGCAAATCCTATGAGGTTGCCAGCGCGCTTGCCGATGCCGAGATCGCCTCGGAAATCTACTCCACCGCCGGCAACTACGATCTGCTCGCCAAATTCTATGTCGACGACGAGGAAGACGTCGGCCATTTCGTCAACGAAAAGGTGCAGATTCTCCCCGGCATCAAGGACACGTTCACCGTCGTCACGTTCCGTGCTTTCTAGCCGGTAAACGCATTTGCCCGGGCACGAGGCAAAGGCTGATCAAGGTCATATTTCAGCTGCCTCAATTTTAGGCAGGCGCAACATACTGATCGCCCGTATCTCCCAAATCACCGATTGCGCTTGATTTTCTCCGGCGACGCCAGTGAAATGGCGTCACAGGGGAGTATGCGATTGGCAGCGTTCGATGAAATGCTTCCGGAAGTCTCCGGATTGAGAAGACCGTATTCGGCGTATGATCGCTGGCTGAAGGAGCAGGATCCAGCCAGGCTGACCGAGAAGATGCAGGACGCTGAACGCGTCTTCCGCAAGACCGGCATCACCTTCGCCGTCTATGGTGAGCAAGAAGCCTCCGAGCGGCTGATCCCGTTCGACATCGTTCCCCGCATCATTTCAGGCAATGAATGGCGGCGCCTCACGCAGGGCATCGAGCAGCGCGTGCAGGCGCTGAACGCCTTCCTCGACGACATCTACCATCGCCAGGAAATCCTGCGGGCAGGGCGCGTACCCAGGGAATTGATCGCCAGGAATGAGGCATTCCTGCCGGAGATGATCGGGGTCAGGCCGCCGGCCGGCGTCTATACCCACATCATCGGCGTCGACATCGTCCGCATCTCGGAGGACGAGTTCTACGTGCTGGAGGACAATGCGCGCACGCCGTCCGGCGTCTCCTACATGCTGGAGAACCGCGAGACGATGATGCAGCTGTTCCCCGAGCTGTTCCAGAAGATCAAGGTGCGGCCGGTGGAAAACTACCCGCAGCTTCTGCGCCAGTCGCTGGCGGCGGTGCGGCCGCAAAGCACCAAAGGTGCGCCGACCATTGCGGTGCTGACGCCCGGCAGCTTCAATTCCGCCTATTTCGAACACGCCTTCCTTGCCGACCAGATGGGCGTGCAACTGGTCGAAGGCCAGGACCTGCGCGTGGTCGACGGCCATGTCGCCATGCGCACGACGGAAGGCTACAAGCAGATCGATGTGCTCTACCGCCGCGTCGATGATTCTTTCCTCGACCCGCTGACGTTCCGTCCGGATTCCGCTCTCGGCATACCCGGCATCATGGATGTCTATCGCGCCGGCAACATCACCATCGCCAATGCGCCGGGCACCGGCATAGCCGACGACAAGGCGATCTATTCCTACATGCCCGAGATCATCGAGTTCTACACCGGTCGCAAGGCAATCCTGGGCAACATTCCGACCTGGCGCTGCTCGGAGCCCGACAGCCTGAAATACGTGCTCGAACACATCGACGAGCTGGTGATCAAGGAAGTGCACGGTTCCGGCGGCTACGGCATGCTGGTCGGGCCTGCGGCAACCAAGAAGGAATGCGAGACCTTCGCCAAGAAGTTGGCGGCCAAGCCATCGAATTATATTGCCCAGCCGACGCTGGCGCTGTCGACATGCCCGATCCTGACGGAAAAAGGGCTGGCGCCGCGCCACGTCGATCTCAGGCCCTATGTGCTGGTCTCCGACCGCATCCAGATCGTGCCTGGGGGCCTCACACGCGTCGCGTTGAAGGAAGGTTCGCTGGTTGTGAACTCGTCGCAGGGCGGCGGGACGAAAGATACTTGGGTGTTGGATGATTGAGACGAGTGAGTAGGGAATAGTCAGTAGTCAGTAGCGGAAATAGAGGGACAGGAAATGCCATATTTCATTGAGATTCAATTGCTTAATATTCACTGCTCACTATTCGCTACTCACTAGCCCGAAGGGCCACTTCATGCTTTTAGGCCGCACCGCAAACGGGCTCTATTGGATGAACCGCTATATCGAGCGGGCGGAAAACATGGCGCGCTTGGTCGATGCCGGCCTGCGCATGGCGCTGACCCGCACCCAAAGCGCCTCGGAAGAGTGGAATTCGGTGCTGCTCAGCGCTGGTTCCGACGTCACCTTCAGCCAGAAATATTCCGACTATACCGCCGCCAATGTCGCCGACTTCCTGTTGCGCGACACGTCGAACCCATCGAGCACGATGTCGTCCATCGAGACAGCCCGCAACAATGCCCGCATGGTGCGCACCGCGCTGACGCGCGAGACCTGGGAAAGCATCAACGAAGCCTGGATGGCGCTGAAGCGGATGCTGGCCAAGCCGATCGACGAGCGCGACCTGCCAAGCGTGCTCGACGCCATCAAGCGCGAGACGGCGCTGATCCGCGGCTCGTTCTACGGCACCATGCTGCGCAACGAGATCTTCGACTTCTCGCAACTCGGCACTTACGTCGAGCGCGCCGACAACACGGCGCGCATCCTCGACGTGAAATATTATGTGCTGCTGCCGTCGATCTCCTGGGTTGGCTCGACGCTCGACAATTATCAGTGGGAATCGATCCTGCGTTCGGTCTCGGCGCATCGCTCCTATCGCTGGGTCTACGATGCTGATTACAAGCCGACCAACATTGCCGACTATCTGATCCTCAATGTCCGCATGCCGCGTTCGCTGATGTTCTGCTATCGCTTCCTGTCGGAGCATCTGAAATTCCTCGGCGACGATTACGGCGAGCGCCATGCCTGCCACGCAACGGCCGAGAAGACGCAGACAATGCTGAGAGCCGGGTCGATCAAGGATATCTTCGATACCGGGCTGCATGAATTCCTGGCCAATTTCATTCGCGACAACACCAAGCTGGGCGACGAAATCGCACAAGATTATCGGTTCAATTGAGCATGGTCCCGAAAGGTGGAGCCGGTTTTCTTAGACAAACGGAAACCGTTTGTCCGGAGATCGCGCTCACAAACGGAATAGAAGCATGCGGCTGAAGATTACCCACCGAACTGAGTACCGTTACGATACGCCGGTGCACTATCTGTTGCAGCGGCTGCGGCTGCTTCCAGTCAGCGGGTCGACGCAGACCGTTCTGTCCTGGGCTCTGGCGATCGAAGGCGCGCGCGAAGAGGTCCGCTTTGTCGACCATTTCGGCAACGACACAAGGCTGTTGAGCGTCGAGGGCGAGCGCGACTTCATCACGGTGGAGGCGTCGGGCGAAGTGGTGACGCGCGACACCGCGGGCGTCTCGGGGCCACACCAGGGCTTCACGCCGCTCTGGCTGTACAGCCATGAGACACCATTGACGGTGATCGGCAGCGGTATCCGCGAACTCGCCGCATCGGTTGGCAAGGGCAGCGACATCGAACGGCTGCACCGGCTGACGGCTGTCATCGGAGAGCGCGTCGCCTACACGCCCGGCACGACCAATGCGACGACGCCGGCGGAGGAAGCCTTGGCGCTCAAGACCGGGGTCTGCCAGGATCATACCCATATCTTTGCCGCCGCCGCCCGTGCCATGGGCTTTCCGGCCCGCTATGTCAGCGGCTATCTGATGCTGGATGCGACGGTCGAGCAGGCGGCCAGCCATGCCTGGGCCGAAGCGCATGTTTCGGGTCTCGGCTGGGTTGCCTTCGATGCCGCCAATGGCATCTCGCCCGACGAGCGCTATGTAAAGGTGGCGACGGGCCGCGATTACCGCGACGCCACGCCGGTGTCGGGAATTCGGCTGGGACAGGCGGAAGAACAGCTTGCGGTCACCGTCACGGTGGAGCAGTAATCCTCCGCAAGATTGCTGCCGAGCGGTTCATCGTTTCAAGGAACCCCGAACCGCTCTATCCCTTTGTTTTAACGCAATTCCGGACGGAAAACCGCTTCACACTTTTCCTGGAATTGCTCTAGAAGAGATTCCATGACCTATTGCGTTGGCCTGAAGATCGATCGCGGGCTCGTGTTCATGTCCGACACGCGCACCAATGCAGGCATGGATTCCATCTCCACCTTTCGCAAGATGCATGTCTGGGAAGAGCCGGGCGAACGCGTCATCGTTTTGATGTCGGCGGGCAATCTGGCGACGACGCAGGCCGTGGTCAGCCTGCTTGACGAGCGCACCAAGGCAATCTCCGAAAGACATTCCACACTGCTCGAAACGCCGTCGATGTACCAAACGGTCCGCATTGTTGGCGACACGGTCAAGGAGGTCATCGCCAATTCGTCACCCGCTGGCGAGAAGGCGGATTCCTATTTCAATGCGTCCTTCATCCTCGGCGGTCAGATCAAGGGCAGCGAGCCGCGCCTGTTCATGATCTATCCCGAAGGCAATTTCATCGAATCGACCGATGACACGCCGTTCTTCCAGATAGGCGAGACCAAATACGGCAAGCCGATCATCATCCGCGCCTACGAAAAGACGATGAGCCTCGCCGAGACGGTGAAGCTGCTTTTGGTGTCGTTCGATTCGACGTTGAAGTCGAACCTGTCTGTCGGCTTGCCGCTCGACCTGCTCTTCCTGGAGAAGGACGCTTTCAAGGTCGGATTGAAGAAGCGGATCGGCCAGGACGACCAGTATTACCGCACGATCTCCGATGGCTGGTCGAATGCGCTGAAGACGGCTTTTGCCAGCCTGCCGGATTTCCCTGGCTAAGGCGTGCGGCATCTCTTGCTGGTTGCATATATTTCACGCGTTAATTAATAAGAGACCAACCGCGACGGATGGTAGCGATGGATCATGTCGGGAGGACAGGATGAACAATGATGATTTCCGGCAATGGTCGCGGCGCGCCGCCGACTGGGGCGTTGACTATCGCAACAATCTGCGCGACCGCCCCGTGCGGCCACTGGTAGAACCCGGCGCCATTTCTAGAAGCATCGAGGTTTCGCCGCCCGAAGACGCCGAACCGATGGACCGGATCTTCGCCGATTTCGAAGAGAAGATCCTGCCGGGAATGACCCATTGGCAGCATCCGCGCTTCTTCGCCTATTTCCCGGCCAATGCGGCGCCGGTTTCGGTGGTGGCGGAATATCTGGTTTCGGCGATGGCCGCGCAATGCATGCTGTGGCAGACGTCGCCGGCGGCGACCGAACTCGAAACGCGCACCGTCGACTGGATGCGCCAGGCGCTCGGTCTGCCGGAAGGCTTCTCGGGCGTAATCCAGGATTCAGCCTCATCGGCGACGTTGGCCGCGGTGCTGACCATGCGCGAACGGGCACTCGACTGGCAAGGCAACAAACAGGGCCTGGCAGGGCAGGCGCGGCTGCGCATCTACTCCTCCGACCAGGTGCACACGTCGATCGACCGGGCGATCTGGGTGTCCGGCATCGGCGAGGACAATCTCGTGCGCATTCCCGTCAGCGGCCGCTTTCGCGCCATGGACACGGCCGCGCTCGAGGCGGCAATCGTCGCCGACCGGGAAGCCGGCATGCTGCCGGCGGGCATCATCGCTTGCGTCGGCGGCACCAGCACTGGCGGCACCGACGACATTGCTGCGGTTGCCGAGGTGGCACGGCGGCATGGGCTTTATCTCCATGTCGATGCCGCCTGGGCGGGATCGGCGATGATCTGTCCGGAATATCGGCATTTCTGGACAGGCGTCGAAGGCGCCGATTCGATCGTTTTCAATCCGCACAAATGGCTGGGCGCTCAGTTCGACTGCTCGATCCAGTTCCTGCGCGACCCTGAAAGCCATGTCAGGACGCTGGCCATCAAGCCGGATTATCTGAAGACGCACGGTCATGACGGCATCATCAACTATTCCGAATGGTCGGTACCGCTCGGCAGGCGATTTCGCGCGTTGAAATTATGGTTCCTGCTGCGCGCCCATGGCCTGGAACGCCTGCGCACGATGATCCGCAATCATGTCGCGTGGAGCGAAGGGCTGGCGGCGCGGCTGGCAAGGGAGCCGGATTTCCAGATCGTCAGCGAACCGATGCTGTCGTTGTTCTCGTTCCGGCACAAGACCGCAACCGACGGGGACGAGCACAATCTGCGCCTTGTCAATGCGATCAACGACGATGGCCGCATCTACCTGACGCAGACGAAGGTTGATGGACTGATCGCAATCCGGTTCCAGGTCGGACAGTTCGAGGCGACCGCCGCCGATGTCGAAACGGCTTTTGTGGTGATTACTGAAATCGCACGTGGCCTGGGTCGCTGATTTCGTTAGCCGGCTTATGCCTTTTCATCGGTTTCGTTTTCGACTATAGACAAGAAAAACGAAAACGGGAGGTTGCCCATGTATCTGTCGCCGCGCCATGCCGAGATTATCCAGATGGCCAAGGATCACGGCCGCGTGCTGGTCGATGATCTGGCCAACCACTTCAATGTGACGCCGCAGACCATACGCAAGGACCTCAACGATTTGTGCGATCAGCGGCTGCTCTCGCGCATCCATGGCGGCGCGCTGTACCCCTCCGGCATCGAGAACATGGAGTATGAGGCGAGACGCAAGATTGCCGCCGACGAGAAGGAGGCGATCGGCCGTGCGGCAGCCAGGCTGATCCCCGACAACGCCTCGCTGTTCATCAACATCGGCACCACGACCGAGTCGGTCAGCAAGGCGTTGCTCGATCACAACGGTCTCATGGTCATCACCAATAACATCAATGTTGCCAATAGGATGCGGATATATCCGTCGATCGAAGTGGTGATCGCCGGTGGTGTCGTGCGCGGTTCCGATGGCGGTGTGGTCGGCGAGGCGGCGGTCGATTTCATTAGGCAGTTCAAGGTCGATTACGCGGTGATCGGCGCATCCGCCATCGACCATGACGGGGCCTTGCTCGACTTCGATTTTCGCGAGGTCAAGGTGGCGCAGGCGATCATCGCCAATGCAAGGCATGTCATCCTGGTTTCCGACCAGACCAAATTCGAGCGAACCGCACCGGTGCGCATCGGCCATCTGTCGCAGGTCAACACCTTCATCACCGACCGCTGCGACATCCCCTCGGTGCGCAAGATCTGCCAGGAGGCCGAGGTTCAGCTGATCGAGACGTCGCTCGCCTAGGCGGTTTTCAGCTGATATCACGCGCCCGTGATATTTCGTTTGACATTCGTTATCATTTCGAAATAATTCCGACACGGTTTCGTAAAAGCCCAAAAATGGTGCAATGCGAAATCGCTGGAGGAATTTGTGGACGCATCTCCGATCCGTGACATTTTCGTCATAGGCGGCGGCATCAATGGCTGCGGTATCGCCCGCGACGCCGTCGGGCGTGGCTTTTCCGTCTTTCTCGCCGAGATGAACGACCTCGCCAGCGGGACCTCCTCGGGCTCGACCAAATTGATCCATGGCGGCCTGCGCTACCTCGAATTCTACGAATTCCGCTTGGTGCGCGAAGCGCTGATGGAGCGCGAGGTTCTGTGGAAGAACGCGCCGCACATCATCTGGCCGATGCGCTTCGTGCTGCCCTATGCCAAGGGCCTGCGCCCGGCCTGGCTGATCAGGCTCGGTCTCTTCCTCTACGACCACATTGGCGGGCGCAAATTGCTGCCGGCGACCCGGACGCTGGACATGGCCAGGGATCCGGCCGGCAAGCCTTTGAAGCCGCTATTCAAGAAGGCCTTCGAATACTCGGATGGCTGGGTCAATGACGCGCGGCTGGTGGCGCTGAACGCACGTGATGCCGCCGACCGCGGCGCAACGGTCCGCACCCGCACGAAAGTGACCGGCGCGCGCCGCGAAAACGGCTTGTGGACGGTCCAGGTCGAGGATCTGCAGACCGGCGAGACCGAGGAGATCAAGGCGCGCCTGCTGGTCAATGCCGCTGGACCCTGGGTCGATCATGTGCTTTCCGGCGTCGTCGGCCTCAACGATGTGCACAA
>NZ_RZPI01001229.1:0-554 GCF_003998715.1 Mesorhizobium sp. M7A.F.Ca.CA.002.15.2.1 | reverse complement strand
CATCTGCATCACGAAAGCCATGACCGGCTGCAGGCGATCGTGCGGCGGCTTGCCGACCGCGCCGTGGCACGGGCGAATTTCACCGGCGCCGATGTCGATGTGGTCGCCATGGCGGCGGTGCGCGCGACGCGCGAAGGCACCGTCAGGCAAGGCCGGGAGACGCTTCCCGTCATCATCGGCACGCCGATAGCCGGTGAGAAGATCAACGGCGAAACCTTCGATGGAAAAACTGAAACAGCCATATTTCCCGGTGACTTACCGGAGAATATTGATGCGGTTTTCGATGTTTCGGGAGCCGATCACAGGCAGGACTCCGCGGACCCTGCAATCCGCTTCGTCCGTTTCCGTCCCCCAAAGCTCGAACGCACGGCCGAAGGCGTCACGCTGTCGCTGCCGCATATCAGGCTCGACCGTGCCTTGCAGTTCCTGATCGGAGATCATCTGGCATGACCGCGCCCCGCAAGCCGGCGGCATTCCGCATCGAACCGGAAGCCCCACCGAGACAAGCGGCCCCTGAGCCGCGCAACATCCAGGCCGACACCCAGCGCAAACCC
>NZ_RZPI01001228.1:0-558 GCF_003998715.1 Mesorhizobium sp. M7A.F.Ca.CA.002.15.2.1 | reverse complement strand
GGTCAGCCCCATCTCCGCGGCAAGCTCCTCCAGCAGGGTGAGGATCTGCGCCTGCGTCGAGACGTCGAGGCCCGAGACGATCTCGTCGGCCAGCACGAATTTCGGCGACAGCGCCAGCGCGCGCGCAATGCCGACGCGCTGGCGCTGGCCGCCCGACAGTTCGTGCCGATAGCGGCTGGCGAAACTTTGCGGCAGGCCGACACGCTGCAGCGCCTCGGCGACGCGCGCCTTCAGGTTGTCGCCAAGACCATTCTGCTTCAAAGGCGCGGCGATAATGCTGGTAATGGTGCAGCGCGGGTTGAGCGACGACATCGGATCTTGAAAAATCATCTGCAGATTGCGCCGCAGCGGCCGCAGCTCCGCTTCCGGCAGATTGGTGATGTCGCGGCCGTCGAAGCGGATGCTGCCGGCGCTTGGCTCCAGCAGGCGCACCAAAGCGCGGCCGAGCGTCGACTTGCCCGAACCGGATTCGCCGACAATGCCGGTCACCGAGCCCCGCGGCAGGTCGAAGTCCAGGCCCTTCAGGATTTCGGCCAATGGCGCGCGGCCGATCAGTGG
>NZ_RZPI01001227.1:0-564 GCF_003998715.1 Mesorhizobium sp. M7A.F.Ca.CA.002.15.2.1 | reverse complement strand
GCGTAACGAAGCCGAAGGCAACGCCGATACGCGAGCCCCAAAGCACCAAAGTAAGTGCCGCAACCGCCATCAACGCCGCGGTGACTGCGAGGGCCATGTGGATGTTGGTGTCGGCCATGCGGCCGCCGGCAACATTACCGATCACGGCAGCGACGCCAAACCCGAGCAGAGCCAAGGCAATCGGTCCGGTTGTAAGGAGTGTCACCTGTTCGAGGAAGGGACGCACATAGACCGAGCCGGCAAAATGCCCCGTCATCAGCAAAAGGATAGCCAGCATCCCGAGTTGGATGCCGCGCCGCCGGGTCAGCCGAAATACATCTGCAAGGCTGTTGCTTGCCGTTGCGGGCAAGGTCGGCAGGCTGAGAAACTGCAGCAGCATGGCAAGCGCGGCCAGCCCCGCCGTCATGGCCATGGCACTGCGCCACCCTATCCAGTCACTGATCAACGCGCCCATCGACGGTGCGGCAATGGTTGCGAGCGAGACGCCCAGGGTGACGATCGCCATGCCCCGACCTGTCGCGCTGGCGCCAACCAGCCTCGCCACAACGGCGACCGAAAGTGCCC
>NZ_RZPI01001226.1:0-567 GCF_003998715.1 Mesorhizobium sp. M7A.F.Ca.CA.002.15.2.1 | reverse complement strand
CGCCAGTACGGTCCTTGCCGCGCTGATGGGGCTGACCGAAGCGATGACGGCCTTTCTCGCTATCCGCTTTCTGGCCGGTCTGGCCAGCGCCTTCGTCATGGTGTTCATGGCCAGCACCGTTTTCAGCCACATCGCGGCTGCCGGTCGCAACGACCTGCAGGCCTGGCATTTCGGCGGCGTCGGGCTCGGCATAGCGGCATCGGCGGCGATGATGGCGGTGCTGGTCGCCGAGCATTCGGGCTGGGCTGCAGGCTGGCTGTGGTCGGCGGCGATTTCGGCCTGTGGTTTCGTCCTCGTTGCGCTGTTGGCCAATGAGGGTCCGCTCGGCAACGGCGAAGCCACCCGCGAGCCGGCACTGCGGATGGACCGGTCGTTGGTCAAGGTCATCGTCGCCTACGGCCTGTTCGGCTTTGGCTATGTGGTGACGGCGACATTCCTGGTCGCCATCGTCCGGCAAGGCGGCGGCAGCCGCGTCTTCGAGGCCATGGTGTGGATGGTCGCCGGTCTTGCGGGCTTTCCCTCAGTCTGGCTCTGGCAGAAGATCGCGGCCCGGACCGGCCTTTATGC
>NZ_RZPI01001225.1:0-569 GCF_003998715.1 Mesorhizobium sp. M7A.F.Ca.CA.002.15.2.1 | reverse complement strand
GGTTTCGCCGGGCGATGTCATTGCCGAGATCGAGACCGACAAGGCGACGATGGAAGTCGAGGCTGTCGATGAGGGCACGGTCGCAAAGCTCGTCGTTCCCGCCGGCACCGAAGGCGTCAAGGTCAACGCTCTGATCGCCGTGCTCGCTGCCGAAGGTGAGGATGCAGGCGCTGCCGCGAAAAGCGGGGGCGATGCTGCTCCAGCGAAAGCCGAGGCCAAGCAGGACAAGGCGCCAATCTCCCCACCCGTGGGGGAGATGTCGACGAAGTCGACAGAGGGGGGCGCTGTCCCGCCGTCCTCTCAGCGCGAGACGCCCCCCTCTGGCCTGCCGGCCATCTCTCCCACAAGGGGGGAGATCAGCCAGTCGCCGGAAGGACGCACCTTCGCGTCGCCGCTCGCACGTCGCATAGCCAAGGAAGCCGGTGTCGATGTGTCTGCCGTGACCGGCACCGGTCCGCATGGCCGGGTGGTGAAGGCGGATGTCGACGCGGCGATTGCCGGTGGCGGCGCCCAGGCGGCGCCTGCCGCCAAGGCTCCGGCTGGCGTGCCCGCTGCTGCTCCTGCCGCGC
>NZ_RZPI01001224.1:0-577 GCF_003998715.1 Mesorhizobium sp. M7A.F.Ca.CA.002.15.2.1 | reverse complement strand
ACACCGTGTTGCATATCCTGGCTGCCGCGCATGAGGGCGAGATCGATTTCGATCAGGACGACATCGACGCGCTGTCGCGCAAGGTGCCGGTGCTGTGCAAGGTTGCGCCCGCCAAGTCCGACGTCCACATGGAAGACGTCCACCGCGCCGGCGGCATCATGGCCATCCTCGGCCAGCTCGACAATGCCGGCCTGCTCAACCGCGACCTGCCGACGGTGCATACGTCAACCCTGGGCGAGGCGCTCGACCATTGGGACATTTCCCGCACGACCAGCCAGAGCGTGCGCGATTTCTTCCTCGCCGCCCCTGGCGGCGTGCCGACACAGGTCGCCTTCAGCCAGGAGCGCCGCTGGGACGAGCTCGATCTCGACCGCGAGAAAGGCGTTATCCGCTCGACCGAACATCCCTTTGCCAAGGATGGCGGCCTTGCCGTGCTGAAGGGCAATCTGGCGCTCGACGGCTGCATCGTGAAGACGGCGGGCGTCGATGAATCGATCCTGAAATTCACCGGCCCGGCCCGCGTGTTCGAAAGCCAGGATTCGAGCGTCAAGGCGATCCTGTCCAATGAGATCAAGGC
>NZ_RZPI01001223.1:0-578 GCF_003998715.1 Mesorhizobium sp. M7A.F.Ca.CA.002.15.2.1 | reverse complement strand
GTAACATCAAGAATAAAGTTGACTGGATTGAGTGAGTTTAAGGTTATAATGAGCTCGTTATCCTATTTTGGGTCAAAATTAAGGGGAATAGCAAAAGATGAATCGATTACTTTTGATTTTGATGGATTAACATTTGACCAATATATACCAATAAACAAAAATTTAAGATTGATTTGGGATGAATGATTTAAAGAAAGATAAACAACGATTGTAGGGTGACAGCACACTTTTATTCTCGATGGTGGACTGTGGTCGAAGAAAATCCCCGTGATTCATCGGCCTCTTGCGAGTGCCAATCCTCCGGCTTCGCCCTCGTCGCTGTCCTTGTCTTCCTCCTCATCGTCTCCGCCATCACCTCGACCTTCGCCCTGACCGCCTGGACGCGGCTCAAGATCGCTTCGAATGAGACCGAAAGCCAGCGGTTCGGCCTGCTCGCCGAAGGCCTGACCAACGTGCTGGCCGCGCGCCTGTCGAGCGCCGGGCCGGACATCGGGTTGCCGCTCAATTTCGAGCCAGTCTCCTGCGTGGTCGGCGATCTGACGGTCGTGATGCGGTTGCAGGGGCATTCGGGCCTGATC
>NZ_RZPI01001222.1:0-579 GCF_003998715.1 Mesorhizobium sp. M7A.F.Ca.CA.002.15.2.1 | reverse complement strand
ACCGTGCCGCTCGGCAAGGCGGCAACCCTGCGCGAAGGCAACGATATCTCGATATTCGCCACCTCCAAGATGGTGGTCGAGGCACTGAAAGCCGCGGATCTTCTCGCAGCCGACGGTGTTTCGGCCGAGATCGTCGATCTCCGGTCGCTGCGCCCGCTGGATGTCAACGCCATCGTCGCCTCGATCGCGAAAACGCACCATGCCGTGGTGGTCAACGAGGGCTGGCGCTTTTGCGGCTACGCCGCCGAGCTTTCGGCAACGATCATGGATCACGCCTTCGACGAGCTGGACGCGCCGGTCGCGCGCGTCACGCTGCCGGACATGCCGATCCCCTATTCCGAGCCGCTGGAAACGGCGATGCTGCCAAGTGCCGAGAAGATCCGCACCGCCGCGCTGAAGACGCTGAAGTGACGGAGGCGGCGGCGATGGCGACCCATCCGATCAGCATCGACAGCGCCGGCGGCGAATACATGGAAGCCGTGCTGGTGATCGCCTGGGCGGTGAAGCCAGGCGATCCGGTCAAGGCCGGCGATCTGGTCGTCACCGTCGAGACGGCCAAGGCCGCGACCGAAATCGAAG
>NZ_RZPI01001221.1:0-580 GCF_003998715.1 Mesorhizobium sp. M7A.F.Ca.CA.002.15.2.1 | reverse complement strand
CTCCTAATGCGTGTCGTTCAATTGCGCAGGCAGGTTGGGGTGTAACGGCATGCACAGAACGAAGACCCAGCGCACGCCATCCGTCCCCGCAGACGTGCCGCGCTTTGATGCGCCGCCTGTCTAGAAAGATTTTCCGCGCTGCACAATGGCAGCCCCGTCACGAAATCGAAAGGCGCAGTTTGGTCGCATCCGGGGCGACGAGGAATTGGCCAGTTGACGAACAGGCCTCCAACCGTATAGTCCCGCGCCATCCAGGCCGCCCGGCCTGAGCCCCTATGGCGGAATTGGTAGACGCGCTCGACTCAAAATCGAGTTCCGCAAGGAGTGCTGGTTCGATCCCGGCTAGGGGCACCACCCTTCGCTCTCCGAGCTTCGGGTGGCAGGCCACTCGAAGTTCAATAGACGAAGGGCGTCACGGTCGCTTTGGCTCCCGATACGTCTCAGCAGGCGATCAACACGCTTTGCGCGCCACGCTGGGGTCGCCGTCATTGGCCGGGCCGATCTCGCCAGCTGCCAGCAATTCGTCGAATGTCCGTTCTAGGTCGGCGCTGTCATCGGCTGCCGGTCCGCTGGGCGGATC
>NZ_RZPI01001220.1:0-588 GCF_003998715.1 Mesorhizobium sp. M7A.F.Ca.CA.002.15.2.1 | reverse complement strand
CTTCGATGCCGTCGGGGCGCTTCGCCTCGGCCTTGGCCATCTCGGCATAGGATGCGTAGCTGCGTGAGGGGTCGAGCCCCAGTTCGGCCGCCGAGGCCTTGGCACGGGCCGGGTCGGCTGACAAAGCGCCGGCAACCAGCACGAACTCGTTGTCCAGCCGCGCCGCGATCCGATGCACCGCGCCGATGAAGGCGCCTTGCCCGCCGCCGACCATGCCGTAGCGGATCGGGCCGCCTCCCGTTTCCGACTTCGATGCGCCGACCATATCTTGCTCCTCGCTGTTGCTTGCCCCCCTTGAGGGGAGGTCGATCCGCGCAGCGGATCGGGTGGGGTCGTTGAGGCAGAGCGCGGTGTGAACCGACCCACCCGGCCTTTGGGCCACCCTCCCCGCGAAGGGGAGGGAAAATCGAGCTAGATTCCCATCATGGCGCGCAGCAACTTCTTGTCGGTGGTGCCAGCGGCGAAGTCGTCGAATGCCTTTTCCGTCACCCGGATGATGTGGTGCTCGATGAAAGGCGCGCCTTCGGCCGCACCATCCTCCGGATGCTTCAGGCAGCACTCCCACTCCAGCACCGCCCAGGAATCATA
>NZ_RZPI01000121.1:0-10536 GCF_003998715.1 Mesorhizobium sp. M7A.F.Ca.CA.002.15.2.1 | reverse complement strand
GAATTCTCGTCACAATCGCCTCTGCCAGCAGCGCATGCCTGTCTTTGAGGAAATCCGAAATACCGATGAGTGTTGGGCCTTCGAACGTCTCCAGCTCCACCGTCGCCTCACAGACGAGAAGCGCAGGGGCGAGATCGGCGGCGGCAAAGTCGAGGGCACAAAGGTTACCGCCCACGGTGGCGACCCTTCGGATACCGGGATTGGCCGCGTTCTCCGCCGCGTCAACCAGACCTTCGAAGCCCGCTGCCCCATGCAATGCGCGGCCAAGGACTGCGTGGGTAACAGCTGCGCCGATCACGACATGGTCCGAGTCGATTTCGACCTTGGACAAGGCCGGTATTCGGTCGAGTGCGACCACCGCGTCGGGAAGGTCGACCCCGCGTTGGGGATCACGCATCATCCAGGTGCCGCCTGCAAGCACCACCGCGCCCTGCCGGCGTGCTGCCATTGCCTCTTCAAGTGTGCTGGCCGCGGTGAACGATCGTCCCACGCCTGGTGCCATCTGTCATACCCCTCGGAGCAGCCAACCTTCGCGGCGCTGCGACATTGTTGCTCCAGCTTTAGGTTCCTGTGAAATAGTAATTCTTTGAATATGGTATCGAAAAAACAGATAACTCTGGCATCCCGCGAGCGCCCGCAAGATTGCGGCGCGCTCGCTGGCGCTCAGACCCAGTGGGTGACGGTCCGTTTCTCAAAACTCTCCCGGAACTGGGCGGTGGTTTTGGGAAGTAGTTCGCCGGTCTCCCAGTCGAGGATCACGGCATAGTGCCGAACCGCATCGAGCGTATCGATCTCGCCGGAGCGGTATTTGCGCGCGACCTCCTCGGGATCCATGCGTGCCCAGCCCTTCCGTTTCGCCCGGATGTCGGTACGGCAGGCTTCGGTCGCCGTCTCGTCGATTTCGTACTGGCACAGGTCGCGGTCGATTTCGCGGATCACCACACCGTAGTCAGTCCTGGCACGCTCCAGGGAAACGTAGTCGTCGATCACGTCCTCCATCACCTTGCGGGGCTCGCGCTGCAGTGGATCGCCGAAACCACCGCCGCCGGCCGTCGGACGAGCGAACTGGTCGCCTGTGTGGACGGAGTAATCGGAGAATACGGAGCCGAGCCAGATCTCGGTCTCTTCTCCGGCGCGCTTCATGGTCAAGCCGTGGGGCATCGACGGCAGGCCTCCTTCGACACCCCAGACGACAGCACGCTCGCGGTCGCAAATATAGGACATGACGGCATTTTCAGCCTCAAGCAGCAATGAGGTCTTCTGCACGCCGACGCCGCCCCGCCACTTGCCGGGCCCGGCTGAATCCTGCTTGATCTGGAACTCGAGCGTCCGAGTGGGATTGACCCGCTCGTTGCCTTCGTTCGGCTGCGACATCAGCCCGGTTCCGAAGCAGGCGGTGGTGACATCGGCACCATCCTTGCCGTTGCGCCCGCCCCAGCCGCCAGGCAGCCATTCGTAGAACATGAAGATCGGCTTTTCGGGTTTGCGCGCATCCCGTCCCCCGGCCAGCAGATATTCGAGGTTGAAGGCGCAGGCGATAGCGCGTTCGGGCATGATCTTCGACCACATCTCGAAGATCGCGTTCATGATCTTTTCAAACGGCATCAGGAACCCGGTCACCGCCACCGGCCATTCCGCGCTGACGATGCTGTTCTTCGGCGCGGTCACCTCGATCATCCGGTAAAACCCGCTGTTGAGCGGGAGGTCCGGAAAGAAGGTTTTCATGCCGGCGACCACGGCCGAGAAGGTCGCGCCCGGTGCGGAATTATACATCGAGGCAATGGTCGAGTGGCTTCCCGTAAAATCGTAGTGGATCGTGTCGCCCTTGATCGTCATCTTGATGCGGATCGGGATCATGCCCTCGCCGGCACCGAGATCCCGGTCGATGTAGTCGACCGTCTCCCAGGTGCCGTCGGGCAGCTCCGCCAGACGCTTTCGCACGGCACGTTCGACGTAGTCCTGAACCTCCTCCATACCGCGCATGACCTGGCCGCGCCCGTACTTCTTGACCAGCCGCAGCAGTTCGCGCTCGGCCGCCTGCGTCGCTTGCGCCTGGGAATGGATGTCGCCAATGATCGATGCGGGATCGCGCGTGTTGGCCGCGATCATGTTGGCAACATCGGAGCAGAAGCGGCCGCGCTGGAAAAGGCGCAGCGGCGTTATCCGCAGCCCTTCGCGGAACATGTCGCGGGCGGTGACGTCGAAGGAGCCCGGCACCGAGCCGCCGAGATCCGACCAGTGTCCGTTCGACTGGGAGAAGCCGATCAGTTTGTCTTCATCGAAGATCGGCCGGACGAGCCGAACGTCGCTGAAATGCGTACCGCCGGCATAAGGATCGTTGATTGCGTAGACATCGCCGGGTGCCATATCGCCTTCGAAGACCCGGATCACTTCCTTACACGTGTTGTGCAGTGTGCCGACATGGACCGCGATGTCGTAGTTGCCCTGGGCGACGGAGTTGCCATCGGCGTCGTGCAGGGCGTTCGAAAAGTCTCGGTTGTAGATGACGAAGGAATAGCAGGTGCGAAGCATCTGTTCGGCCATCTGGTCGACGGTGGTGATGAAGGAGTTCTTCAGCACCTCGAACGTTACCGGATCGAGGCCAGGGCCCGTTTCAATCAGCTTTGTCATGTCTCAGCCTTTCGTCACGATGAGAATGTTCAGGAAGCCATCGACGGTCGCGCTCATTCCCGGCGGAACCACGGTGGTGGAATCGAACTGTTCGACGATGGCGGGTCCCGCAAAGGCAGCGCCGGCGCTGAGTTGGTCGCGTTCATAGACAGCCGCATCATGAGATACGCCGTCGAACCAGACGCCGCGGCGGCCGAGCGGCTCGGGCACATGAGGCAAGACTTCGTGTCGCGGTATCTCGGCTTTCGGGACGATGCCGATCGCCTTGACCGCGATGCGGAAGATCGACACCGGCGCCTCTTCGCGGCGGTAGTTGAACTCGCGTTCGTGTTCGTTGTGGAATGCCTCGATCAGCGGGCAGATGCTCTCGATCCGCGCCGGGGCTGACACCGCGAGCGAGCGCCATTGGCCCTGGTACATCATCTCGACCGTGCGCTGCAGCGCCATGTCTTCCTGCGCCACGCCCTCATGGCCCAGACGCTCAACCGCCTGTTTTTCCATCAGAACAAAGGCTGCCTGCATCTCGGCGGGCGAGACAGTCGAAGCATCGGCCATGAAGCTTTCGGAGAAATCGTGCTGCACGTCGACGAGAAGGCAACCGAGCGCGGAGGTAACGCCGGGATTGGGCGGTACGATCACGGTTGGAATCGAAAGCTCCTTGGCCACCGCCGCTCCGTGCAAAGCGCCAGCACCGCCGAATGCGACCAGCGCAAAGTCGCGCGGGTCGTAGCCTCGGCTGATGGAGAGAAGCCGGACGGCATTGCCCATATTGGCGTTGGCGACGGCGATGATCGCCTCGGCCGCCTGGTGGAGTTCCATGCCGAAGGGTTCCGCTACCGTCTCCTGAACCGCCTCGGCGGCCAGAGCGGGGTCGAGCGTGATCTTGCCGCCCGCAAGGCTGGTGCCGAGACGGCCGAGCACCACATTGGCATCGGTGTTGGTGGCAATGAGGTTGCCATTCTTGTAGCAGGCCGGACCTGGAAAGGCGCCAGCGGACTGCGGCCCGTTGCGCAAGCTGCCGCCCTCGTCCTGCCATGCCAACGACCCGCCGCCCGCACCGATGGTCAATACCTCGATGGAGGGGAAGCGGATCGGATATCCGAATTCGATGTACCAGTCCTTTGTGATGCGCGACTCCCCGTTCCAGGCCAGCGAGACGTCGGTGCTGGTGCCGCCCATGTCGAAGCCGATCGAGTTCGGGTAGCCACAGAGATTTCCGATGAAGCGGCTTGCGATGGCGCCGGCGGCGATGCCGGATCCCGCGAGCCGGGCTGAGAAATCCTTGACGCTCGCGGGCGTCATGACCCCGCCACCGCTGTGCAGCAACAGGAGATCTCGCTTGTATCCGGCGTCGGCAAGCTTTTCTCCGAGACGCGACACGTAGTCGACGACGACCGGGGCGCAGACGGCGTTCGCCATGGTGGTGGAAAAACGTTCGTGCTCGAAGATTTCCGGCATCACCTCCGAGGAGATCGAGACCGGCAGATCCGGCATTGCCTCCTTCAGGATCTCACGCATGCGGCGCTCGTTGGCGCCGTTCACATAGGAGTTCATGAAGCAGACGGCGATGGACTTGACCTGCCGTTTCTTGAGAATCTCCGCGACACGGCGCGCGGCCTCTTCGTCCAACGCTTCCAGGATCGTGCCCTCGGCACTGACCCGTTCCCGGACGGTCAGCCGGTCGCGGCGCGGGATATAGGGCTTGGCGACATCTTTGTAGGTGTCCCAGAGATCTTCCTTGTTGGCGCGACGGATCTCTACAACGTCACGAAAACCCTCGCTGCAGACCATTGCGGTGCGCGGCAGACGGCGGGTGATCAGCGCATTGGTGGCGACCGTCGTACCATGAGAGAACATCGTTACCTCCGAAAGATCGATGCGCCCCTGCTCCACGCCATTCATGATGGCCTGCATGGGATCGTCAGGCGTGGAGGCGGTTTTTTCGATGCGGATCGCTCCGCTGTCTTCGTCCATGATGCAGATGTCGGTGAAAGTCCCTCCGACATCGACGGCAACTCTGATTCGGCTCATGACAGTTCCTTCGCAAGGTCTTGCGGGCAAAGCCCCGCCTTCGTCGCCCCTTGCCGGGGAGACGTTGCATGAATGGTGGAATTGGCCCGGATTTCGTCGGGACTAGTGGCGCTCTCGCGAGGCCGAAGAGCCGCCCGCCCGGTTCGCTGCTTCGCGACGGGTATCCGTCGGTGCGCAGCCGAACCGCGTCCGGTAGTGCTTGCAGAACTGGGACTGGTCGGCGAAGCCCCAGCGGTAAGCGATCTCGGCTACGCTGCTGATGTTGGTCACCGACATCAGCTCCTCGGCGCAAAGTTCAAGCCGGGCGTCGCGGATGAAGCCGTTGATCGACTGGTTGCTGTCCTGAAAAAGGACCTGCAGGTAACGCAGGGAGATGCCGCAGGCATCAGCCACCGCCTGCGGGCCGAGGTCGGAATTCTTCAGATTGTCGCGAATATACTGCTCGGCACGATGCAAATGGCCGGCCCGGATCGACGAGATGCTGCTGTCCAGCACGCGATCGTCGCTCACGATCGACAGGCACAGCATTTCCAGGATGTGCCTGCCCATCATCTCACGAGCGACTTCAGTGATCTCATCGAGATGACCGATCGTGGTTCGCACCGTGTCGAGGAAGAGCGCGGCGATGCCTTGGGTCGCGTCGAAACTGAGCGCACTGAGCCGTTCGGCGGATCCGATCCGTGCCCGAACGCTCGATGATGGTACCTTGAGGACCCACAGCGCGTTTGGCTTGCCGTGCCAGAATTCGTAAGGCGCATCTCCCCGCTCGACGAGAAAGCCCCCCGGCCTGCAATTGACGGTTCTCGACCCTTGCGAGAAATTCACCTCCGACATCTCCGGGATCGTGATGAGCAGGCTGGCGTCACGCTCGTTGAGGAAGTGGCGGCGGTGGCGACGATAGCTTACGGCATCGCAGCGCATTTTAGACACGCTGACGAGCCCAAGCGAGAAGGTTTCCAGCGTGCCTGAAAATTCGCGACGGTTCCGATACTCGGTGTCGAGCGGAAAATAGGCTTCGGTAACAGCGGCTTGCCAGGCATCACCGCCTGCGGGACCGCCGATCGTATCGACGACGTATTTCATTCCCCGACCTTTCTGGTTGACCCGGTTGTCCCGGTGTTGTTCCGAAGATTACAGGAATTCACCGGCGCGTATTGGTCAAAAACGAATAAACTTATGTGGTCGGTTGGCCCAGGACCGGAGCTCGCGACGGTTGCAGTTGTCGTCACGATCAGTGTGCAGCTGATCAAACCAGCCTTGGCGCGCAAACCGCCAGCCGACTTGGAACCATGCATTCTTTTCGCACACTCATTCAGGAAAAGTTGTCGGCTTCCAGATGTGGGCGGAAATGATGTCCTGCAGTTCCGTGCGTACGGAAGAGTGGCAGCAGCGTGTAGCGGCGGAAAGCGACAATGTCCGCCTCGTCCTCAATCGAGAGCACCCTCGATCTCGGTTCCTTCGGACCAGTCGATAGATCGGCGACCGAAGCTCGCCTCTTCCACTTCGCAACCGTCTTCCGGTTGATCCCGTAGCGCTTGGCCAGCCCCTCAGGTTCTCTTGACTATGCTGTATCGCTCGACGGACCGCCTCTGTCGTTTTGGCGCTCCCATGCAGAACTTGGCCCATAGCGCATCCTTTCATTCGGGAGACAAGGATGCTCCATAAAGCCCGGGATCAAACATCTAGGATCATCAGATCCAGCACCAAAGAAACAGAGGGGCTGTCGGCAGGGAACATGCAGACCATGAGCGACTGGTTGTCGGCTTGTCTCCGACTGCTCTGCGTCAGAATCACCTCAAAAGCGAAGTCGCTTGGCTAATCCGTCATTTCTGGCGAAAGGCGGAGTGGAACGACACAACCAGCGGGCCCAGAATGTAGTCGAGCGCGGTGCGTTCCTCGGTGACGATCATGACTGACGCTGGCATGCCCGGATAAAGCGCAATCTGTGGGGCTGCTGCCAATTCCACCGGATCGACCGCTACGTCGGCAAGATAGTAGGGAAACCCGGTCTTGCTGTCGGTAATGCGATCCGCCGAAATGCGGGAGACGCGGCCATGAATTATGGGTATTGAGCGCTGCTTGTAGGATGTGAAACGAACTTCGGCAGCCATATCGGGTCGCAGGTTCGATATGTCCTCGACGCGAATCTGGGCCTGGACGATCAGCGAATTTTCGGTCGGCACGATATCGAGGATGGTCTGGCCCGGCGAAACGATCGCGCCTATCGAGAAGACGCTGAGATCCATCACCTGGCCGTCATACGGCGCGCGCACCTCGGCTCGGTCCATGGCAGCCTGGGCGGCAAACATCTTGGGCACGAGGTCGGAAAGGCTCGATTGCGTATCGATCAGCATGGCCGACAGCTTGGCTCGGCGCTCATTTGTCAATTGTGCGATCTGGCTTTCGAGTTCGGCTTTGCTCTGTTGGCTGCCGCCGATCGCGCCGAGGTTCTCATCGATCAGGCCCTGCAGATCCGAGGCGGATCTTTCCAGCTCCAGGATGCGTGGGCGGGTCGTCAATCCGGCCTTGAGCAGCTTCGACAGGCTGGCCTTCTCGTTGATCGTCGATTGCAACTGGGCATGGTAAGATTCGACCCGAGACTGCTTGCCCTGGATCTGCTCCTCGAGTTCGGCAATGCGCCGCTCGAGGATCTGCCTGGCGCCGGCCATCGAGGCGCGTTGGCTTTCCAGATCGGCGATCTGGTTTGCCATTGCATCCCTAAGGTAGTCTTCGTGCTCTTTGAGAATGTCCTTGGGAAAGGCAACAACCTCGCTGCCGTCCAGTTCGGCTCGGATCCTGGCATCGGTTGCGCGCAACAGCGCATATTGCTGGGCATAAAGATTGAACTCGGACCGAATCCTGGTGTCGTCCAGCTTCAGCATTATGTCGCCCTTCCTGACGACGTCGCCATCCTTGACGCGGATCTCCTTCACCGTACCGCCGTCGAAGTGCTGTACGCTTTTGCGATTGCCATCCACCTTGACGATGGCGTCGGCAAGCACGGCGCCGTTCAGCGGGGCAAAGGCCGCCCAGCCGCCAAAGATGCCAAAGAAAGCAACGATGATCAGCAGACCTATATAGGCCGGCACCCGGATCGAATCCGGGGCCAGAATACCGGCGTCGCCAGGCAGGCTCCGGTAGGTAAGCGCGCCGTCGCTCATCGCTCTCTCCAAACACGGCTCATTGCGTTGCCACCGCCATTGGCGCCGCGCGCTGGTTGAGGAGCGCCACGATCTCGTTTCTCATGCCAAAGGCCTCGACGGCGCCATCGCGCAACAGGAGGATCTTGTCGACATTCGCCAGGGTCGAGGGCCGGTGAGAGACGATGATCACCGTACTGCCGCGGCGCTTGAGTTCGATCGCGCAGTCGCTCAGCGCGCGGTCGCCATCGGCATCGAGATTGGAGCTGGGCTCGTCGAGAATGATCAGGTTCGGAGTTCCGAACACTGCGCGGGCAAGAGCAATCCGTTGGCGATATCCTCCTGACAGCACTGCGCCGCCTTCGCCGATCTGCGTCTCATAGCCTTGCGGCAGGCGGATGATCATCTCATGCACGCCGGCGAGCCGCGCGGCCTCGATGACCTCCTGGTCGACATTGGTCTTGAAGCGGCCGATGTTGGCGGCGACGGTATCGGAGAAGAGTTCGATATCCTGCGGCAGATAGCCGATGTGGTCGCCGAGCGCGTCGTGTCCCCATTGCGACAGGTCGGCGCCGTCCAGCCTGACGGTACCACGGCTGGGTTGCATGACGCCCGCGAGATGACGCGCCAGCGTCGACTTGCCGGCGCCGGAAGGGCCGACGATTCCCAGCGTCTCGCCTGCTTCCAGCCGGAACGATACGTCCCGCAGAAGCACTTTCTGCTGGCTTGCAATTGCAAAGCTGACCTGCTCAACCGAAATCTTGCCGGTGGGCTTGGGCAGGTTGAACGATCTTTCGCTCTGCGCGCCCCCGTCGACCAGCTTCTCGACCCTTGCCAACGCCGCCCGCCCCAGGATCAGGCTGCGCCAAAGGCCGACGATCTGCTCGACCGGCTGTAGCCCCCGGCCCAGCAAGAGGCTCGCGGCGAACATGGTGCCGCCGGTGATCTGCCGTTCGATCACCAGATAGGCGCCGAGGCCGAGGATCAGCGACTGCATGGTGAGCCGCAGGAAACGGATCAGACCCGACATCAGTGCGGCGCGATCGCTTGCCTCCGCCTGGCGCCGCAGCGCCAAATTGCGGTCGCGTCCCCAGCGGCGGATGAGGCCGTCGATCATCCCCATGGCGCGAACGACTTCGGCGTTTCTGAGGCTCATCTCGGTGAAATTATAGTTGGTCGTCGCCAGGTCGTTGGCCTGCTTCAGCGGCGAACGCACGATATATTCGTTTAGCACCGCCATGGCGACCAGAAGCAGCGAGCAGCCCAGCGCGAAGAAGCCGAGCCAGGGATGCAGCAGGAAGATGATGCCGATGTAGATGGGCGACCATGGCAGGTCGAACAAAGCGTGGATGCCGCTGCCGGTGATGACCTGCCTGAACGTGTCGAAGTCTCGGATGGGCTGGCTCGGCGACGAGCCGGGCGATGGGGTCTCGACCGACGCGGCCAGGACTTTTGCCGACAGCAGCCGGTCGAGCCGCGCACTGGCACGCGTCAGGATGGAGGCGCGCACCAGGTCGAGGCCGGCCAGCGAAAGAAAGGCCGCCAGCAACACCAGGGTCAGCATCACCAGCGTGGTTTCGCTGCCGCTGGTAACGACCCTGTCGTAGATCTGCAGCATGTAGAGTGGGGACGCGAGATAGAGCAGATTGATGGCCAGGCTGAACGCCGCCGCTACCAGGAAATAGCGGCGGCAGGCCCGAAGCGCATCCTTCACAATTCGAGATTTGCTATCCACGTCCAGAACCCCACTCGATACGCATCAGGCCAGGTGGGCCGCCGCTGGCGGCGGCCTTTTGGTTCACACCACGAAGTCGCTTGAAATTGCTCCATTGCCAACGCCCGTCAGCGTGAATTCCGCCGGATTGTACGAAACGGCGGTATGGCCTTGGCCGTCATCGGCAAGCTTGAAGCCGTTCGCATCGTAGCTGCCGACCAGATGCAGCGCGGTACCGTGGGTGCCGTCCGAAACGGTCAGCGTTCCGCCGCTGCCATCCTGGTTTGCCTGGTAGACGGCCGTCGTTCCCGCGCCGAACAGGATGTCCTCGAGCTCAAGCCTGTCGTCATTGGTGATGCCGCCGATCCGCCCGCTGAAATCGAAGGAATCGTCGAGCTGCAGCGTGCCGGCCGCATCGTGCGCGAAGGTGACATCCGTCGACGAGGCGCTGCCGAACTCAAGCTTCGACAGGTTGCCGATCGTGGCATCGCCGTCGCCGGTGACCTGGCCATGGATGACTATGTCGCCGCCATTGGCCAACAGCATGCCGGAATTCGCCAGCCCGCCGGTGATCGTCAGTCCACCTGAACCGGTCGCCTCCAATGTTCCGGAGTTGGTGACGACGCTGCCCCCCGTATCGATGACCAGCGCATTCGCGCCGGAGGCGATAATGGTGCCCTGGTTGTCGAGGCTCAGCATCCCGCCGCCCAACTGGCCGGCGCCCGATATCGTGTTGTCGACATTGACCAGAGTGACGTCCGGCCCCGTGCCGGAGATCACGTTGGCGGCGCTGTCGGACAACAGTATCTGCCCGCCGCCCTGCAGGGTCACGCCATGCTGGATGATTTGCAGCAGCGTTTCACCGCCGGTCGAGTCCAGCGAGATGAGGCCGCTATTGTTGATCATGCCGCTCAGCGGCAGCAAGGCGCCGTCGCCGATCGTCATGGTGCCGGCATTGTTGACCACCGGCGTCTGGTCGAAGACGAAATTGCCTGCCGTCAGCGCGCCCGAGTGCACGCC
>NZ_RZPI01001219.1:0-588 GCF_003998715.1 Mesorhizobium sp. M7A.F.Ca.CA.002.15.2.1 | reverse complement strand
GGAATGGTTGCAGAAAAGCCTAATGTAAGCCAGCTTTTACATGCCCCAGCGCAGCGCCGCAGTGTGTACCGGCGCGTCCCAGAATGCGGTCGTCTCGTCGTCGAGCATGGTCAGCGTGATCGAGCAGCCGGCCATATCGAGCGAGGTGACGTAGGAGCCGACCAGCGAACGGGTCACCGTCACGCCATGCTTCTCGAAGATTAGCCGTGCGCTGTTGTACATCAGATAGAGTTCCATCAGCGGCGTGCCGCCGAAGCCGTTGACGAACAGCAGCGCCGGGCCTTTCGCTTTGTCGCCGAGATCGCCGAGGATCGCGGCGCAAATCTCCTGCGCGATCGCATCGGCGCTTTTCAGCGCATCGCGCCGGCGGCCGGGCTCGCCATGGATGCCGACGCCGAACTCCATCTCGCCGTCGCCGATATCGAAAGTCGGCTTGCCCGCCGCCGGCACGGTGCAACTGGTCAGCGCCACGCCCATCGAGCGGGTAGCAGCGTTGACGCGGTCGCCAAGCGCCTTCAGCGACGCCAGAGCCAGGCCATGTTCGGCCGCCGCGCCGACGATCTTTTCCACCACCAGCGTGCCGGCGGC
>NZ_RZPI01001218.1:0-598 GCF_003998715.1 Mesorhizobium sp. M7A.F.Ca.CA.002.15.2.1 | reverse complement strand
CCGGCCACGGGCCGAAATTCGCGCTGGATGCCGGGCCTCGCCAGAACGAAACCCGTTCTGGCGGACTTGACGTCGACGCAGCCGGCCGCATGCGCAGTGCTCGCGCACAACATCGCGGCCAGGATCATGCAGATAGGTGCGGCTTTCATTTTTCGTCCTCCTCCGCTTGCGCAAGCGAGACATGCCAGACCCGTGGCATCATGTCGATGATGGCGCAGAGGCGCTGGACGACCGGCCGCTGTCCATGCTGAATCAGCGTATGATGAATCGCCGTTCGACTGCATCGCTTTCCCGACGCAACTTCCTGGCGCAGGCTGCAGGATTTGCCGCGGCCGGCGCCTTGTCGCGCCCGGCCTTCAGCCAGACCGGGCAACGCGTCCAGTCGATCGACGCCACTTTCCTGTTCATCGCCGATGTCCATGCCTGCCGCATGGCGAGCGGCTTGAGCCCCAACTGCCTGCAGGAAGGCAAGACCGACGCCGCGCTGCTGCGCAACGTGGCGGCGCTGAATGCGCTTGGCGACAAGGACTGGCCAACTGAGATCAATGGCGTCGCCACCGGCCTGCGTTCGGCCGGCAGGATAGGCACGCCGCTCGGC
>NZ_RZPI01001217.1:0-599 GCF_003998715.1 Mesorhizobium sp. M7A.F.Ca.CA.002.15.2.1 | reverse complement strand
TTCTTGCTGCAGGATTTCCAGTGTTTCGCGCGCTTCGCGCAATATGTCATTCTTCCAGGTGACGAGCTTTGAGCGGAAGTAGGATTTCTGCCGCTCGTTCATGAACGGCTCGTCTTCGGAGGGTACGTAATCGGCGGTAACGATGTCGTTCATTCGACTCACCCAAACTGCCCCAAATTTGGCGCCTATATATTCGTCGTCCGACGCCTGCACAAGCGCAATCGGCCGCTGTTTCACGCAATTGTTAAAGTACCCGGGCACGCGTCTTTGCAGCCGCGTACGGTCGCTTTGGTACAAACTCCGCCGCGACACTTTGGATCCGGTGACGCATATTTTCCCTGATCGCGGTGCCCCCGGGGCCGATATGCAAGCGCATTTTGCAGCAGCCAGCGTTGGCTGATTCGCCGTGTTTGAAGAGCACGGGCCATTGTGCGCGACGCCGTTCTCGTGGCTAATCCCGGAAGGCTTCGGCATTCGGAGGTTGGGTGAGCAGGCTTTATCTGTTGCGACATGCCAAGGCTGGCTGGGCATTGCCCGGCATGCGCGATTTCGACCGTCCGCTCGATGCGTCCGGCCGCGCCGATGCCGAAATGATAGGC
>NZ_RZPI01001216.1:0-601 GCF_003998715.1 Mesorhizobium sp. M7A.F.Ca.CA.002.15.2.1 | reverse complement strand
GTCGTCGGTTGCCAGGTGCACCGACCAGCCGCGCTCGTTCAGCTCATGCGCCAGCGCCTCGGCCGGGAAAAGATGCCCACCGGTGCCGCCTGCCGCGAGAAGGATGACGCCTCTGGCCATATCACTCCGCCGGCACGGCGCGTTGCGACAGGCCAAAGCCCATCTGCTTGCGCTTTTCCGGCCGCTTGCGTGTCAGCGCCAGCACCATCCCCATCGAGATGGCGATGGCGATCTGCGAAGAGCCGCCATAAGAGATGAACGGCAGCGTCATGCCCTTGGCCGGCACAAGCTGGAGGTTGACGCACATGTTGATGACCGCCTGCAGGCCGAAGACGGTGACGAGGCCGCCGACCGCATAGCGGGTGAAATCGTCATGCTCCTTCAGCGCCGTGTTGAGGCCGCGCAGCACGATGAAGGCGAATATCGACATGATGAAGAAGCACATGATCAGTCCGAACTCTTCGCCTGCGACCGAGAAGACGAAGTCGGCATGGCTGTCGGGAATAACGCGCTTGACTGTGCCCTCACCTGGTCCGACGCCAAACCAGCCGCCATTGATCAGCGCGTCGCGTCCCATATCGACCTGGAATGTGTCGCCTTC
>NZ_RZPI01001215.1:0-605 GCF_003998715.1 Mesorhizobium sp. M7A.F.Ca.CA.002.15.2.1 | reverse complement strand
GGCGGTAATACCTCAAGCCCTAACCGCGTACCGCCGCAGCCATGCCCGAACTGGTCAGCGCGGCGGCCTTGACCAGACCCGCTGCAAGGGCGGCCCCTGCCCCTTCGCCATGGCTGATGCCCAGATCAAGCAACGGGCGCAAGCCGAGCCGTTGGGCGGCGCGTGCATGCGCGGGTTCCGGCGACAGGCTGGCCAGCAGGCAATGGTCGAGCGCGGCGGGATTGACGCCATGCAGTACCGCTGCGGCTGCCGTCGCCGCCAATCCGTCGAGCAGCACCGGGATCTTCTGCATCCGCGCGGCCAGAATGGCACCGGCGATCGCCGCGAATTCCCGGCCGCCGACCCGGCGCAGCGCCTCGAGCGGGTCGCCGAGATGGCCGCCATGAAAAGCCAGCGCCGCATCGACCACGTCCGCCTTGCGTGCCTGCATCGCCGTATCGGCGCCTGACCCCGGGCCGGCCCAGTCGGCGCCCCCGCCCCCGAACAGCGCCGCAAACAGGGTGGCGGCGACGGTGGAGTTGCCGACGCCGAGATCGCCGAGACACAAAAGATCGGTGCCGCCGGCGATCGCTTCCATGCCGAAGGCCATGGTGGCGGCACCGATC
>NZ_RZPI01001214.1:0-606 GCF_003998715.1 Mesorhizobium sp. M7A.F.Ca.CA.002.15.2.1 | reverse complement strand
ACGCTTCTCGGATCGTCGCCCAGATACGCGCCGGCGTTGCCGGCATGTCGATGTGCTTGACGCCATAAGCGCGCCAGAGCGCGTCGGTCACCGCATTGAGTGCCGCCGGGGTCGAACCGATGGTGCCGGCCTCGCCCGCGCGCTTGATGCCGAGTGCATTGGTCGTCGACGGCACGTTGCGGGTCTCGAAATGGAAGAACGGGAAATTGTCGGCGCGCGGCATGGCGTAATCCATGAAGCTCGCCGTCAAAAGCTGTCCGTCCTCGCCGTAGATAGTGTCCTCGGTCAGTGCCTGGCCGATGCCTTGCACGACGCCGCCATGCACCTGGCCGGCGAGCAGGATCGGGTTCACGGTCACGCCGAAATCGTCGACGATGGTGTAGCGGACAATCTCGGTCGCGCCGGTGTCGGGATCGATCTCGACCTCGCAGATATGAGTGCCGTTGGGATAGGTGCATTCGTCCTGCACGAACTCGCCAAAGCCCTTGAGATCGTCAGGCGTCTTGGCGGCCTTGGCGATGCTGGAAAAATCGAGCGAGCGATCGGTGCCGACGATGCGGGCAACACCATCGGACAACTCGATGTCGCCGGCAGAAGCCTCCAGCT
>NZ_RZPI01001213.1:0-606 GCF_003998715.1 Mesorhizobium sp. M7A.F.Ca.CA.002.15.2.1 | reverse complement strand
GACAAGATCAGCGTCGAGATGGGCGACAGTGCCTTGCCGCCGGCTCCCGTGTCGGGCGGATCGATCTCGACCGCCAGTGTCTGCTCGGCGGTCATGAAAGCCTGCGACGCGATACGCGAAAAGCTGTTCGCCGCCGCTGCGGGCAGGGGGGCTCCGCTGGCCGGTTCGGGCAATGCGAAGCTGGACTTGAAGGACGAAGAGGTCGTCACCGAGACCGGCAAATCCGCAAAGCTGGCTGATGTCTTCAAGGCTATGCAAGTCGGCGCCATCGAGGAATATGCCGAGTTTGCGCCGAAGGGTTCTTCGCCTGAAGCCCTCAGCAAACTCTATGCCGGACAGTCGGAATTTCATGGTGGAGAGAACGACGAAGATTCGGTCAAATATGCCTTTGGCGCCGAGTTCGTCGAAGTGCGCATCAACAGCTATACACGCGAAATCCGGGCCCCGCGCATCGTCGGGGCCTTCGCCGCCGGGCGCATCATGAACACGCGCACCGCGCGCAGCCAGCTGATGGGTGGCATGATCTGGGGTATCGGCCAGGCGTTGCACGAGGCGACGGAAATCGATCAGCGACACGCGCGCTACGTCAACCGCGACCTGCAGGAC
>NZ_RZPI01001212.1:0-611 GCF_003998715.1 Mesorhizobium sp. M7A.F.Ca.CA.002.15.2.1 | reverse complement strand
GTGCTGAAGAAGGTGCGTGACACGCTGGTCGCGGCCAAGCCGAACTGGATCGCCATGGAATACAACACCATCGAGAAGATGGGCGCCGGCGACTTCAAGGCAACCAGCGACTGGAACGGCTCGGCGCTGCGCCAGCGGCTGGCCAATCCGGCCATCCACTACAATTATCCAAAGGAAGGTTACGGCCTGTGGAGCGATAACGTGGTCGTTCTGAAGGAAGCCAAGAACGTCGACAATGCCAAGCTGTTCCAGAACTTCATCATGGATCCGGAAAACGCGGCGGGCCTGTCGGCCTTCCACCGCTATGCCAACGCCATCACCGGCTCGGACAAATACATGCCGGCCGACATGAAAGATGCGCCGGAAGTCGTCATTCCGGCCGCAGCGAAGCCACAGGGCGAATTCCAGAAGATGTGCGCGCCTGAAATCCAGGACATCTACACCAAGATCTGGACCGAACTGCAGAAGTAATCGCTGCATGACGGACCCGGCGGCACATGTCGCCGGGTCTTTCTTTTCCGGGAATGGCCTTTCATGGACTCCTATCGCAACAGCGATCCGCGGCCGCCGATCATGCAGGGCTCGCCGCCCGCCATGGTGCCGCCGAAGCT
>NZ_RZPI01001211.1:0-615 GCF_003998715.1 Mesorhizobium sp. M7A.F.Ca.CA.002.15.2.1 | reverse complement strand
GGACTGACCAAGGGACTGACAAGGCCCGATGATCAAGGTCATCGCCATCGCCGTCTGGATCTGCGCCGCAACGCTGGGCGCCGTGTTCTATTCTTTCCAGGCGGCCGGCGAGCGCGGTGTCGGCGAAACGCCGAAGCCGATGCTGGGCGGCCTCGACTACGTCAAGACCGACATCATTTCGGTGCCGCTGATCCGCGATTCCGAGATCGGCGGCTATTTCCTGACCAAGCTTGTCTACACGGTCGAACCCGAGCAGATCAAGAAACTGTCCATTCCGGCCGAAGCGCTGATCACCGACCAGGTCTATTCCTACCTCTATTCCAATCCGCAGATCGACTTCACCAACAAGGCGACGATCGATCTCGATGCCTTCCGCGCCGCCATCCGCGATACCGTCAACACGCGTGTCGGGGCGCCTTTGGTGCATGAGGTTCTGATCGACCAGGTCAATTTCCTGTCGAAGGACGAAATCCGCGACAACTGGCTGCGCCGCAAGAAAAGCGAGACGGCGAGCGAAATGACCAAGGCGTTCAAGGAACACTGAGTTGCCGGGCTCGCATTTCCGGCCTCCTCCAGGCTCGCCTGCCGCAACGGCAGGAACCAACCGCCTGAATT
>NZ_RZPI01001210.1:0-616 GCF_003998715.1 Mesorhizobium sp. M7A.F.Ca.CA.002.15.2.1 | reverse complement strand
GGCTTGCGGCGTCTGGCCAAACAGAGCGGCGAACGCCTCGTTGACGAAGACGAAACGCAGATGGTCGTCCTTGACGAAGATCGGATCCTTGACGGCGTTGATCACCGCTTCCGCCAGCCGCGCTTTCTCCAGCGCGTCGGCAAGTTCGGCCTCCCGGTCCTTCATGTCGGTGACGTCGACATAGGAGATCAGCCGCTTGCCGCCGGCCAGCGGCGCCATCGACGATATCAGCGTGCGGCCGTCATTGCGCGGGAACTGCCGCGATCCGGCGGTACCGGCCCTGATTTCCGCCTCGCGCTCGGCGACATGCCGCTGCCATGACGCATCGTCGGCACCAAACGGATCGATGTCGCGGCTGGCGTCCATCAGATCGCGGAAGCTGCAGCCGATCTCGGCGCGCCGGGCGTCGATCTGCCAGAAATCATAGAAAGCACGGTTGATGATCTCGGCGCGCATATCGGCGTCGAGCACGAGGACACCGATCGGCATCTGGTCGACCATTGTGCGGAGACTGGCGAAGGTCTCGGCATTCCTGGCATTGGCGTTTTTGATCTCCGCATCGCGCTGCTTGATCTCGGTGACCTCATAGTAGGTCAGCAGCCGCTTGCCACCGGAC
>NZ_RZPI01000120.1:2345-10547 GCF_003998715.1 Mesorhizobium sp. M7A.F.Ca.CA.002.15.2.1 | reverse complement strand
TTCATCAACAATGTCTTGAACCCACGCGTCATCGGCTTCGGCACCATCGACGACATCGACCAGGTGGCCGCCAGACGCTCCGACGACCGCGCCTCCGCCGGCCAGCAGGAGATAACAGGCGTCTTGATGGACGCCTTCGCCGGCGCCGCCACCGTGGTGCGCGGCAACTGCTCGTTCGGCATGTTCTCCAACTACCCCGAAAATGTCGACGACGCGCTGCGCCAGCGCGCCGGCGCCCGCTGGCTGGTCGACGGGCCGCAGAGCCGCGACGACTACATCGATATTTTTGTCCTGCTGGCGGGGAAAAACCATAAGATCCCGCTCGGCGAACACGACCTCTACGCCGCGCAGGAAATCCAGCGCGCCGTGACCGAAGCCTATGAGGAGCACGAGAAGCCGCAGGAAGATGGGCTGATGAAGGTCTACGAGCGCTACATGAAGGAGAACGGCGCGCCGAAATCGATGGCCGATATCGGCACCTATCTGCACCTGATCAAGGATGCCGAGCCCCGCTTCACCGGTCGCGCCATCAAGAATGTCACCGACGCCATCAAGATGCGCGCCATGGACATCGAGCTTCCCGACGATTGGTTCGAGAAGCCGGAAGTCTTCATGCACAAGGGCTACGACGAGAAGAAAGCGATGATCGAGGAACTGCGCGGGCCGTTCTCGATGGACATGGTCATGCAGGAGATCAACCGCTACGCCGACTCGGAGTTCCGCTATTCCGACAAGTCCGACGACTCCGCCGTGGAAAAACTGCTGCGCGACGCCCGCCTGCGCGAACGGGCTGCGCGCGAGATGGAGGAGATGAAGAAGAAGGGGCTATGGAATGCGTGAGCTGCGCCGGCCTTCCCTTCACCCCTTGTGGGAGAAGGCAAGATGAGCCCCGCCAAGAAACCCGATCTCCTGCGCGACAATGAGCTGATCTATGGCCGGCTGCTGACGGTCGACGAGCCGCATCTGATCCAGCGCTACAACAAGGCGCTCGCCGCATTCGGCTTGAAGCCGACCAAGCTGAAGACCTTCCAGATCGATCGCACCGGCTTTTCGCCCGAAGTGGCCGAGGAATGCGACGACTACGACTATCTCGATCCCAACGAGGTCAACCGCCGTTTCATCATCCTGACGCCGTCGCAGATCGACCTGCCGGTGGTGCACACCGCCTTCTCCAACACCTCGCAGCTGATGTTCGAGTTCATGTCCAAGAACCAGCGCGCCATCGATGCGCTGACGATCAAGGATGTCATCTACGGCGAGATCGAGGATTCCGTTCCCAAGGTCAACGATATCGAGGACCTGCTGTCGATCAGCCAGGTCGAGTTCAAGGTGCTGTCGGCTGAGGATGTGCTGGGCAAGGCCGCCGAGCTCGGCAAGCTCGTCGACCGGTTGAAGCAGGAGCCCGACGCCTGGCGCGACAGCGCCATGCTGAACCGCATGGTCGAGCTCGCCAAGATCTGCGGCGACATCCGCGAGAACGCGCTG
Organism: Mesorhizobium sp. M7A.F.Ca.CA.002.15.2.1; assembly: GCF_003998715.1. Lineage (NCBI taxonomy): Bacteria > Pseudomonadati > Pseudomonadota > Alphaproteobacteria > Hyphomicrobiales > Phyllobacteriaceae > Mesorhizobium > Mesorhizobium sp. M7A.F.Ca.CA.002.15.2.1. The sequence continues at coordinate 9,062 of NZ_RZPI01000120.1, read as the reverse complement.
GTGCCCGACCAGGTGATCTTCCGCCACAACGCCTACTGGACCAGCCATTTCGGTGGCCTTTACGTCTTCGTCGACCCGGATGTGACGACAGTGATCAGCGATCCTGCGGCGCCAGGCTTCCGCCGTTCGCGGCCGTGGCAGGTCAGCTATCTCTCCATTAACGACGCCGACAAGGTGTTCAAGTTCCTCGCCACCACCGGCCGCATCGAGTTGCCGCGCGCCTCCTGGGTCGAGGCCTCGGGCTACCTCGAGCACCGCGCCGAGATGGTGGTGCGCGCGCTGATCCGCGATGCCGAGCCGAACCGCAACTTGACCAATGTCGACAAGGTCTGGCTGCAGACCTGGTTCCAGAGCCATGCCGACCTGATCACCAGGGACGGCAATTTCCCTTTCCTCAACGCCGCCAAGCGCGAGATCGCCCAGCTCGGCCACCTGAAGATCGAGGATGTCTTCCCGCAGCAGCGCTTCCTGGTGATCCGCGCCAAGCCTGACCATCCTGACGCCTGGCTGACCAACCGGCTGATCTCGGATTTCGTGCCGTCGGACTTCGTCTCGCGCTACATCTTCAACAAGGACGGCTTCTACAAGGACTATGGCGGCTTCAGCGACGCCTGGCGATCGCATGTTGTGGACGTTCTCAAAACCACATATTTGAAGGACAAGGTGGCGTTTCGCACGCGCCTCTACGGCCTGACTGACTAGAACGAAATGAACCGTTATTTCGTTCTAACTTCTTGTTTTGGCGCATAATGTTATCCAAAAAGTCTGCAACTTTTTGGCATCATGCTTGAGGGGGTGACACAGCCATGCTCGATCCGATCGTGAACTTCTTCACCCGCATTTTCCAGTGGATCGGCCGCGGTATCGGGCTTTTGATCGGCGTCATCCTGTGGCCGTTCCTGTGGGCCGGACGCTGGTACACGCAACGCGGCTGGATCCTCAAGGCGGCGGTCGGCCTTGCTCTGCTGGTGCTGATCGGCCTCTATGCCAATTTCTTCTACGCCACCCAGTGGTGGAACAATTTCAACCCGAACTATCCAGACACCTACACGTTCGAGAAGCGCAATGTCTCCGCTGGCGAACAGGTCTCCGCCGGCGCCGGCACCGACACGGCCAAGACCTGCGGCAACTCCGGCATTGCCCAGATCGCCGCCGACCTGACCGACTTCAACGTCAACCAGAATGCCTGGATCTCGTCGATGATCCTCTACAAGCTCGGCCTGTTCGGCATCGACTGGGACAACACGCCGTGGATGGACAACAAGGCCTCCTTCCAGCGCGGCATCAACCAGGCGGTGCGGCGCACGGCGACCGAACTCGCCGACAATCTCGGCCGCGTCCGCACCACCTCGCAGATCGACAGCGATCTGCAGAATGCCCGCGGCAACCTGCAGTTCGACGAGGAGACCTGGTATTTCGGCCTGAACCCGTTCGGTCCCAAGACACCGACGCCGAGCTACTATCGCGACGCCGTGCGCATGCTGCGTTCCTTCAACGCTCGCCTTGCCACCTGCCAGGCGACATTCGACGCCCGCGCCGACAATCTGAAACAGTATATCGACCGCATCTCGTCCGACATCGGCTCGACCTCGGCGATCCTCAAGGAACGCGCCGAGAACCACAACAATGGCTGGTTCGACTTCCGCGCCGACGACCGCTACTGGTTCGCCTATGGCCAGCTCTATGGCTATTACGGCCTGATGAAGGGCGCCCAGGCCGACTTCGAGGACGTCATCAAGGAAAAGCATCTGCAGAACCTCTGGGACACGATGGACTCGCAGTTCGTTTCGGCACTGAAGATCCAGCCTTTCATCATCGCCAATGGCCGCGAGGATGGCTGGCTGTTGCCGACGCATCTGACGACGATGGGCTTCTATGTGCTCAGGGTGCGCTCCAACATGGTCGAAATCAGCAACGTTCTGACGCAGTAGCGCTGTTCCATTAGGGACCAGGCGATGGTGAATTTGCGCCGTCGCCTCTGTCGCATTCCGTGCATTGTGCGGCTGTTTTGAGACGGCGGAACGACGCGTCCTCTGGCTTCTATACGGCGCGGCAACGGAGCCAGGAAGAACCGACGACAGGTCGGCCGGTCCGCAGAAGAATTTTCTCAAGAGGAAACATAGTTGCATACAAGTTGACGCCGCGGCAGCGACAGGGTTAGAACATGCCCGCGCCCGGTTCCAACCTGCTTGCCAGTAAGACCAAACCCGTCCCCTCCACCGTCCAATCCAGAGGAAAGCCGTCATGGCCGAAGTGAAGTCCGACATCGAGATCGCGCGCGGCGCCAGGAAAAAGCAGATCCAGGAGATCGGCCAGAAGATCGGCATCCCGACCGAACACCTGCTGCCCTACGGCCACGACAAGGCCAAGATATCAGCCGAATTCATCAAATCGGTGAAGGGCAACAAGGACGGCAAGCTGATCCTCGTAACCGCCATCAACCCGACGCCGGCCGGCGAAGGCAAGACCACGACCACGGTTGGTCTCGGCGACGGCCTGAACCGCATCGGCAAGAAGGCGATCGTCTGCATCCGCGAGGCTTCGCTCGGCCCGAACTTCGGCGTCAAGGGCGGTGCCGCCGGCGGCGGCTATGCGCAGGTCGTGCCGATGGAGGACATGAACCTCCACTTCACCGGCGACTTCCACGCCATCACCACCGCACACAACCTGCTTTCGGCGCTGATCGACAACCACATCTACTGGGGCAATGAGCTCGGCATCGACACCCGCCGGGTCGTCTGGCGCCGCGTCATGGACATGAACGACCGCGCGCTGCGCGAGATCATCTGCTCGCTCGGCGGCGTCGCCAACGGCTTCCCGCGCGAGGGCGGTTTCGACATCACCGTCGCCTCGGAAGTGATGGCGATCCTCTGCCTGTCGACCGACCTGAAGGACCTGGAAAAGCGCCTCGGCGACATCATCGTCGCCTATCGCCGCGACAAGTCAGCCGTCTATGCCCGCGACCTCAAGGCCGACGGCGCCATGGCTGTGCTGCTGAAGGATGCCATGCAGCCGAACCTGGTGCAGACGCTGGAGAACAACCCGGCCTTCGTGCATGGCGGGCCGTTCGCCAACATCGCGCATGGCTGCAACTCGGTCGTCGCCACCACGACGGCGCTCAAGCTCGCCGACTATGTCGTCACCGAAGCCGGCTTCGGCGCCGATTTGGGTGCTGAAAAGTTCTTCGACATCAAGTGCCGCAAGGCGGGCCTGAAGCCGGCAGCGGCGGTCATCGTCGCCACCGTGCGCGCCATGAAGATGAATGGCGGCGTCAAGAAGGAAGACCTCGGCAAGGAAAACGTCGAAGCGGTGAAGAAGGGCTGCGCCAATCTTGGCCGCCACATCGAGAACATCAGGCAGTTCGGCGTGCCGGCGGTGGTTGCCATCAACCATTTCTATTCCGACACCGACGCCGAGATCCAGGCGATGAAGGACTATGTCGCCTCGATGGGCGAAGAAGCGATCCTGTGCAAGCACTGGGCACACGGCTCGGCCGGGATCGAGGATCTCGCCAACAAGGTGGTGGCACTGGCCGAATCCGGCGCCTCGCAGTTCGCGCCGCTCTATCCCGATGCCATGCCGCTGTTCGAGAAGATCAACACCATCGTCCAGCGCATCTATCGCGGCTCGGAAGCGATCGCCGACAAGTCGGTGCGCGACCAGCTCAAGGCGTGGGAAGACGCCGGCTACGGCCATTTGCCGGTGTGCATGGCCAAGACCCAGTATTCCTTCTCGACCGACCCGAACCTGCGCGGCGCGCCGACCGGCCACACCGTGCCGGTGCGCGAGGTCAGGCTTTCGGCCGGTGCCGGCTTCGTCGTCATCATCTGCGGCGAGGTCATGACCATGCCGGGCCTGCCGAGGGCGCCGTCCTCGGAAAAGATCTTCCTCAATGAGGCCGGCAATATCGAAGGCCTGTTCTAAAATCCTTCAATTCAAACAGAAAGGGCGCCGCAGCGATGCGGCGCCCTTTCTGTTTGTTCGGATAGCCCTAAGCAGCGCTGCGCGACAGCGCCCGCTGGTTGGAGCCGAAGATCGTGTCGCGCTCCGGCAGCGCGCCGGTCTGCAGGCACTCCACCCATTCGGCGGTCTTGAGCACGGCGGCGAAGCGCGACTGCAGGATGATCGTGACCACGCGATGGATCTCCTCGGCCGAGGCGTAGCCGGCGCTGTTGGCGTAAGGCACCGAGCCGGTCGCATCCGACAGGAACTCGACGGCAAAGCCCATATGCACGGCGTGGATAATGGTCGACAGGTCACAATTATGCGTCATGTAGCCGACCACCGTAATCGTATCGATGGCATTGGCGCGCAGCCAGTCTTCCAGATCAGTGCCGGTGAAGGCGGAGGGCAGGTTCTTTTCGACATAATGGTCGCGCTTGCGCCTGGCGATTTCGGGATGCAGTTCGCCGCCGTGACTGCCCTTGGCAAAGATCGGCGAGGTCTCGGGCGCCATCTGCTTGACGACCACCACCTTGATACCGGCAGCAGTCGCTGCATCCATGGCGCGTGCCACATTGACGACGCTGTCGCGGAACGGCGGATGCTGGATGGCGAGATTGCCGCCGTCGTAATCGTTCTGCACATCGACGACGATCAGCGCCCGGCGCGGCGTGGTGTTGGCTGGGTCAGACATGGTGTTTCCTTTCCGGCTTGAATTCGATGGATGGAAGATAGGCGGGCTGCCAGACAGCCGAAAGTGACCCGATTGACATCATTCGAAAGAATTGGGACAATCCGCATTCAACCGCTGGAAGCACCCATGAACGACCCGATCATTGCCGTCCTCGCCTTCGACGGCATCAGCCCGTTCCATCTTTCCGTACCGTGCCTGGTCTTCGGCGAGGACAGGACGGCGCTTGGCCTGCCGCGCTTCGACTTCCGCATCTGCGCGGTCAAGGCCGGGCCGATCCATACCGAAGCCGGGCTGACAATTGCCGCGCCGCATGGGCTCGAAGGGCTCGACGGCGCCGATATCGTCATCATCCCGAGCTGGCATCATCTGAGCGAACCGGTATCGCCGCTGCTGATGGAAGCGCTGCGCCATGCGCACCAACGCGGCGCCTTGATTGTCGGCCTGTGCCTCGGCACCTTCGCCATTGCAGCGGCCGGGCTGCTTTCGGGCCGACGTGCCGCGACGCACTGGGCCTATTGCGAACAATTGCAAACACTCCATCCCGACATCGCTGTCGATGCCGCGGTGCTCTACGTCGACAATGGCGATGTCGTGACCTCGGCCGGCGTCGCCGCCGGCCTCGACTGCTGTCTCCACATCGTGCGCGCCCGCTATGGCGCGGAAGCAGCACTGCGGCTTGCTCGCCAGATCGTGCTTTCCCCGCATCGCCAGGGCGGCCAGGCGCAATTCATCGAGCATCCGGTGGCAAGAAGCGCGGACGCCGACCGCTTCACCCAGGCCCTCGACGCGGTTCGCGCGACGCTTGGCGAAGCGCATAGCCTGGACCGCGTGGCCGAGGCCGCCGGCCTGACCCGCCGCACCTTTACCCGTCGCTTTCAGAAATCGATCGGCGCCAGCTTTGGCGATTGGCTGACCAGCCAGCGGATCGAACTGGCGCAGCGTTTGCTGGAAGCGACGGAGAAATCCATGGACATGATCGCCTTCGAAGCCGGCTTCGGCAGCGCCACCTCGCTGCGCCAGCATTTTTCGGCACGGCTCAAGACATCGCCTGCGCAGTATCGGCGCGAGTTCTCCAGGCGGGTCGATCAGGAAGAGCGCATGACGTATGTCCTGTCGTCCTGACCTGTTCAGCCCCGCTTGACCGGCCGCGCCGGATTGCCGATCACCGTGGCGTTCGCCGCCACGTCGCGCGTCACCACCGCACCGGCGCCGACGATGGCGCCTTCACCGATGCTGACGCCGCCAAGGATGACGGCTGAGCCGCCGATCCAGGCATTGGCGCCGATCTCGATCGGTCGGGCGATCTCCAGTCCGGCCTGCCGCCCACTGGCCTCCTTGTGGTGCTCGGCGCAGTAGATCTGCACGTTCGGGCCGAGCAGCGTTGCCTTGCCGATGCGCACGCTCGCCGTGTCGAGGATGGTGCAGCCGGTATTGAGGAAGACGCCGTCGCCGAGAAAGATGTTGAAGCCATAGGCGCAGTGGAACGGCGCCTCGATACGGGCGCCCTCGCCGGCTCTTCCCAGCAGTGCCTTCAGACCCGGCCCGAGATTGCCGCGTTGACGAGGCGGCAGCAAGTTGTGCTCGAACACCGCATCGCGCGCTATCATCCGCAACGACTCCAGTTCGTCATCGATGCAGGTATACCATTCGCCGGCCACCATTTTCACGCGCTCGCTCTCAGCCATGATGCGGTCTCCAGTTCACGTCCTTGCAAAGCACAAGTGCAGCCAAAAGCGCCGATGCCAGTACTGGTCAAATATTGGACCTATGGTAGCCTGTGACTCAAGGCCGTCTTGGCCCGTGATCGAGGGGGATCGACCATGCTCTACATTCTCGCACTTCTGATCGGCGTCATTGCCGGTCTTCGCGCCATGACGGCGCCGGCCGCCATTGCCTGGGGCGCTTATCTCGGCTGGCTGACGGTTGCCGGCACTTGGGCGAGCTTCATGAGCCATTGGGCGGCTGTCGGCATCTTCACCATCCTGGCCATCGTCGAGCTGGTCACCGACCAGTTGCCGTCGACGCCGAGCCGTAAAGTACCCCAGCAATTCGGCGCCCGCATCGTTACGGGCGCTTTCTCC
>NZ_RZPI01000120.1:0-2335 GCF_003998715.1 Mesorhizobium sp. M7A.F.Ca.CA.002.15.2.1 | reverse complement strand
GGCCGGCTCGCGGCCGCCTTCGGCAAGGATCCGCCCGCCGCCTTTATCGAGGACGCGGTGGCGATCATCGGCGGCCTGCTGATCGTAGCGGCGGTGGCATGACGACGAAAATCTTCGACGCCATCATCATCGGTGCCGGACAGGCTGGCCCTCCGCTGGCCGGGCGGCTGACGGCCGCCGGCATGAGCGTCGCGCTGATCGAGCGCAAGCTGGTCGGCGGCACCTGCGTCAACACCGGCTGCATGCCGACCAAGACCATGGTCGCCAGCGCCTATGCCGCGCATCTGGCGCGCCGCGCCGCCGACTATGGCGTGACGCTCTCCGGGCCGGTCGGCGTGGATTACAAGGTGATCAAGGCGCGCAAGGACAAGGTCACAAACGACGCTCGCGGCAATCTCGAGACCTGGATTGCCGGCATGGACAAGTGCACCCTCTATCGCGGCCATGCGCGTTTCGAATCCGCCAACACGGTGCGCGTCGGCGACGATCTGCTGACCGCCGAAAAGATCTTCCTCAACACCGGCGGCCGCGCCTCGGTGCCCGACCTTCCCGGCATCCACGACATCGACTATCTGACCAACTCGTCGATGATGGATCTCGACGTGCTGCCGCGCCATCTCGTCGTCGTCGGCGGCAGCTACATCTCGCTCGAATTCGCTCAGATGTTCCGCCGCTTCGGCGCGGAAGTCACCGTCGTCGAGAAGAGCCCGCGCCTGACCGGCCGCGAGGACGAGGATGTCTCCGCCGCCATCCTGTCGATCCTCGAAAACGAAGGCATCGCGGTCCATGTCGGCGCCGACGACATTGCCTTCGCCAGACAGGGTGACGACATCGCCGTGACCTTCTCCGCCGGCAAGCCACCGGCGGTCGGCTCGCATGTGCTGCTGGCGCTGGGGCGCACGCCCAACACCGACGATCTCGGCCTGGAAAGGGCCGGCGTCGAGGTCGACAAGCGCGGTTTTGTCACCGTCGACGACCAGCTGCGCACCAGCGTGCCCGGCATCTGGGCGATGGGCGACTGCAACGGCAGGGGCGCCTTCACCCACACCTCCTACAACGACTACGAGATCGTCGCCGCCAATTTGCTCGACAACGATCCGCGGAGGGTCAGCGACCGGATCGAAGCCTATGCGCTCTACATCGACCCGCCGCTTGGCCGCTGCGGCATGACCGAGGCCGCAGTGAAGAAATCCGGCCGTCGCGCGCTGGTCGGCCAGCGGCCGATGACCCGCGTCGGCCGCGCTATCGAAAAGGGCGAGACGCAGGGTTTCATGAAAATCCTGGTCGATGCCGACACCAGGGAGATCCTCGGCTGCTCGGTGCTCGGCCCCGGCGGCGACGAGGCTATCCATTGTGTGCTCGACCTGATGTACGCCAAGGCGCCCGTCGACACGCTGGCGCGTGCCGTGCACATCCATCCCAATGTTTCGGAGTTGCTGCCCACCATTGCCCAGGAGCTGAAGCCGCTGGCGTGACAGCCCGTTGAAGACCCATTTTAAAGCTCTTCCTTTTCTGCATCGCTGCAATGCAGCAATGCAGCTTGCGCACGGTGGCGTGCTTCGCGCAGTCTGGAATTGAACCGATTCAGTCTGGACGCACCATGCCCTTGCCGATCCTTGCGCTTGCCATTGCGTCCTTCTGCATCGGCACCACCGAATTCGTCATCATGGGCTTGCTGCCTGAGGTCGCCGCCGACCTCGGCGTGTCGATCCCCGCGGCGGGCCTGCTGGTTACCGGATATGCGCTGGGCGTCGTCTTCGGCGCCCCGATCGTCGCCATGGCCACTGCGCATTTGCCGCGCAAGCCGGTGCTGGTCGGGCTGGCCGTGCTGTTCGTCGTCGGCAATCTGTTTTGCGCCATCTCGCCCAACTACTGGACGCTGATGGCCGCGCGTGTCTTCACCGCTTTCGGCCACGGCGCCTTCTTCGGCATCGGCTCGGTCGTTGCCGCCAGCCTGGTGCCGCGCAACAAGCGCGCCAGCGCTATCGCGCTGATGTTCGCCGGGCTGACGCTGTCCAACATCCTGGGTGTTCCCGCCGGAACCGCACTTGGCGAAGCGTTCGGCTGGCGCTCCACCTTCGTTGCCGTGGTCGGTATCGGCCTGATCTCGGTGGCAGCGATCGCCTGGTTGGTGCCGTCCGATGTCGCCGAGCCAAGCGGTGGCGGCCTGCGCGGCGAGCTGCGCGTGCTGGGCAAGCTGCAGGTCTGGCTGGCCATGCTGATCGCGGCGCTGACCTCCGCAAGCCTGTTCACCGTCTTCACCTACATCAAACCCTACCTCACCGAGGTATCGGGCTTGTCGACCTCGGCAGTCACGTGGGTTCTGCTGCTGTTC
>NZ_RZPI01001209.1:0-617 GCF_003998715.1 Mesorhizobium sp. M7A.F.Ca.CA.002.15.2.1 | reverse complement strand
GCTCGTCGAGCTCGACCTTGTCGACGCCAAGCTCCTCGGCACGGCTGTCCGACAGGAACGGATCGAAGGCGATGACGTGCATCTTGAGGCCAACGCCGCGCGTCGCGACGATCGAACCGATGTTGCCGCAGCCGATGACGCCCAGCGTCTTGCCGGTGATCTCGACGCCCATGAAGCGGTTCTTTTCCCATTTACCGGCATGGGTCGAGGCGTTGGCTTCAGGGATCTGGCGCGCCAGCGCAAAGATCATCGCCACCGCATGTTCGGCTGTGGTGATCGAGTTGCCGAAGGGCGTGTTCATCACGATGATGCCCTTGCGGCTTGCCGCCGGGATATCGACATTGTCGACGCCGATGCCGGCGCGGCCGATGACTTTGAGATTGGTAGCGGCGTTGATCAGCTTTTCGGTGACCTTGGTCGCCGAGCGGATGGCGAGGCCATCATACTGGCCGATCACTTCGGCGAGCTTATCCTTGTCCTTGCCGAGATCGGGCAGATAGTCGACCTCGACGCCACGATCCTTGAAGATTTGCACGGCGGTGGGGGAGAGTTTGTCTGAGACGAGAACGCGGGGCGCCATGGCGGCCTCCTTGAAATGGATTTGATCCTGATGGGAG
>NZ_RZPI01001208.1:0-617 GCF_003998715.1 Mesorhizobium sp. M7A.F.Ca.CA.002.15.2.1 | reverse complement strand
CGCATTATCTCATCCTGGTGCCGGGCGCCGATCCGGAGCGCCGCTGGGTGAAGGTCAGCTGCGGCCATGTTTCCGGCAGCAGCGCGGCGACCGTGCCGGCCGCGCCTGACGGGCAAGGCAAGCCGGCGGCATCGGGGAAGCCCGAATACGTCTTCGCGCTGAGCTGGCAGCCGGCGTTTTGCGAGACAAAGTCGAACAAGACCGAATGCAGGGCACAAAGTGCCGGCGATTTCGACGCCACGCATTTCACCTTGCACGGCCTGTGGCCGCAGCCGAATGGCAATTTCTATTGCCAGGCGACGGCGAGCGACAAGGCCAACGACAATCCGGCCCACTGGAAAGACCTGCCGCCGGTCAATCTTGACGCCAACACCCGCACGGAACTCGATCAGGTGATGCCTGGAACGGCCTCCCATCTCGAACGGCATGAATGGATCAAGCACGGCACCTGCTACGGCAAGAGCCAGCAGGACTATTTCTCCGATGCGCTGAATTTGATGCGCGCGGTGAACAGTTCGCCGGTGCGCGATCTCTTTGCCAAAAACATCGGCGGCAAGCTAACGGCCGACCAGATCCGCGGCGCTTTCGACACTGCCTTCGGGGCGGGAGCAGGGGAC
>NZ_RZPI01001207.1:0-619 GCF_003998715.1 Mesorhizobium sp. M7A.F.Ca.CA.002.15.2.1 | reverse complement strand
GTCCTCGGGCACCGTCTACATGCCCAGCGGCCGCACCGTGGCGGCCAGCAACGGCACGCTGACGGTCAAGGCGGCCAACCGCCCGCCGGTCGTCGGCGCGCTCGACATCGATGTCGACGGCGACGCATCCGCCGTTGCCGAACTCGCATCCTACGAGCCGATCAACGCCATGCGCCATGTCGGCATTCTGCCGGAGGACCTGTCGGGCAGCGTCACCGGTCACGTCAAGGCGGATATTCCGCTGCAGTCCGGCGTCGACTCCTCGAAGCTCGATTGGCTGGTGTCGCTCGACTACACCGGCATGTCCCTGGCCAAGCCCTTCGAAGGACAGGTCGTGACGGATGCCGACGGTTCGATCACGGTCGACCCCGAGAAGGCGGTGATCTCCGCCAAGGCGTTGCTGAACGGCATTCCGGCCGAACTCGATCTGATCGAGCCGCTCAGGGATGAGGGGCCGGCGCGCAGCCGCAAGGTGGCCCTGGTGCTCGACGACAAGATCCGCGCCGCCGCCATGCCCGGCCTGAAGCCGCTGCTTGCCGGAACTGTGAAGGTGGCGATCGACAAGAACGGCAGCGGCGACCAGAACGTCTCGGCCGACCTGACCAACGCCAGGCTGGAC
>NZ_RZPI01001206.1:0-619 GCF_003998715.1 Mesorhizobium sp. M7A.F.Ca.CA.002.15.2.1 | reverse complement strand
CGTCGACGACGGTCACCCCCTTGGCGGCGACCTGCTGGCCGAGCAGTCCGGCGAAGGCCGAGGTCTTCTTGCGGTTGAAATCGCCTTCCAGCCCATGGCCGACGGCCTCGTGCAGCATGACGCCCGGCCAGCCGCTGGACAAGACGATGTCGAAAGTGCCGGCCGGCGCCGGTATCGCCTCAAGATTGACCAGAGCTTGCCTGAGCGCCTCCTTGGCGGCGTGCTTCCAGCTGTCCTCGACCAGGAATTCGCCAAACGCCTTGCGGCCGCCCATGCCGTAGGAGCCGCTCTCCTGGCGGTCGCCATTGCCGACAACGACGGAGACGTTGACGCGGACAAGCGGGCGGATGTCGCGCACCATTTGGCCGTCGGCGCGCACGATCTCGACATGCTGCCAGGATGCGGCGAGCGATGCCGAAACCTGCCGCACGCGCGGGTCCTCGGCGCGCAGCCAGGCGTCGATTTCCTGCAGGAGCTTTGCCTTGGCCTCGAAGGAGGGCGAGGGGATCGGGTTCTCTTCGCCATAGAGATGGCGGTTGGTGCGGGCGGGTGCGGCGGCAAGCGTGCCGGAATAGCCGCCCTTGACGGTCGAAACGGCATCGGCCGCGCGCAGCAGCGA
>NZ_RZPI01001205.1:0-620 GCF_003998715.1 Mesorhizobium sp. M7A.F.Ca.CA.002.15.2.1 | reverse complement strand
CGTCACGCCGCATCGGCTCGCAGATGACCGACCGGCTGGTGCGCATCCTCGGCTGGAGTGGCGAGAAGGCCGATACCCGCATTCGCCAGTTGCTGGACGAGGTGCAGATCCGCGACCCCGACCGCGTGCTCAAAAGCTATCCGCACGAACTGTCCGGCGGCATGCGCCAGCGCGTGCTGATCGCCGCCGCCTTCGCCGCGGAGCCAAGGCTGATCGTCGCCGACGAGCCGACCACGGCGCTCGACGTCACCGTGCAGAAGCAGATCCTGCGGCTGATCGCTGCGTTGCAGCGCGAGCATGGCACGGCGATCCTGTTCGTCACCCATGATCTCGGCGTCGTCGCCAAGATCAGCCAGAGGGTCTCGGTGCTCTATGCCGGCAAGGTGGTGGAGGAGGCCGAGACCGCAGCGCTCTTCGCCGCGCCGCAGCACCCCTACACACGGGCGCTGATCGCGGCGACGCCACGCTACACCGATCCTTTCGCCTCGCTAAGACCGGTGGACGAGGCGGTGCTGGCCGGACTTGCTTCGGAGATCGCTGCCGCCGACCAAGCCTGGAGGCGGCCGCATGGTTGAACCGTTGTTCTCCGTGCGCGGGCTGAAGGTCGCGCTGCCCGACAT
>NZ_RZPI01001204.1:0-622 GCF_003998715.1 Mesorhizobium sp. M7A.F.Ca.CA.002.15.2.1 | reverse complement strand
GGCCAAGGCCAAGGAAGCGGCCTTCATCAAGGCCGTCAATATGTCGCTGCAGGACGGCGGCTATCCGCTGAAGCGCGCGGCAGCCAAGGTTGCGGACCAGAAGCTCGATGCGTTTGTTGCCGCCAACCCGGAACTGAAGCTGGACGCCGCTGCCATCCGTGCCGGTGAAAAGGCGACGGTGCCGATCGACCAGGCGGTCAAGGACAAGCTGCTGACCACCGATGAGGCAGCGGGCGCACCCGAAGTCACCGTCTACAACATTCCAGGCGGCGGCGCGTTCGCCATGTTCGCCGATCCTGCAGCAGTGAACTGGCCAATGACGATCGGCATCCTGTTCATCCTGGTGCTGTTCGTGACCATGGTCTACGGGCCGATCGCGGCGATCCTGGTCGAGATGTTCCCGACCCGCATTCGCTACACCGGCATGTCGCTGCCCTATCACATCGGCAATGGCTGGTTCGGTGGACTGCTGCCGGCAACCGTGTTCGCGCTCAGCGCCTACAAAGGCGACATCTACTATGGCCTTTGGTACCCGGTGGTGATCGCGGCTATAACGCTGGTCATCGGCATGATCTTCGTCAAGGATACGCTCGGCACCGACCTGCACGCCAAGGAGTAGGCA
>NZ_RZPI01001203.1:0-628 GCF_003998715.1 Mesorhizobium sp. M7A.F.Ca.CA.002.15.2.1 | reverse complement strand
GGCGATCACCGCCCGCCTCGCCGCCGAAAAGGTCGACGTGACGTTGCCGGTGCGGCAGTCGCCGGCCGAGCGCGGCCGTATCCATCCGATCAGCCAAGTCATCGACGAGATTGCCGCGATCTTCGGCGATCTCGGTTTCTCCATCGCGGAAGGTCCCGATATCGAGACCGACTATTACAATTTCACCGCGCTGAATTTTCCCGAAGGCCACCCGGCGCGCGAGATGCACGACACCTTCTTCTTCCAGCCGGACGAGAAGGGCGAGCGCAAGCTTTTGCGCACGCACACTTCGCCGGTGCAGATCCGCACCATGGAAACGAAGAAGCCGCCGATCCGCATCGTCATTCCTGGCAAGACGTACCGGCAGGATTCGGACGCCACCCACTCGCCGATGTTCCATCAGGTCGAGGGGCTGGTGATCGACAAGACAGCCAACGTCGCCAACATGAAGTGGGTGCTGGAGGAGTTCTGCAAGGCCTTCTTCGAGGTGCCGCAGGTTAAGATGCGCTTCCGGCCGTCCTTCTTCCCGTTCACCGAGCCAAGCCTCGAGGTGGACATCCAGTGCGATCGCTCGCGGCCCGGCGAGGTGCGCTTCGGCGAAGGCTCCGACTGGATGGAGATCCTCGGC
>NZ_RZPI01001202.1:0-628 GCF_003998715.1 Mesorhizobium sp. M7A.F.Ca.CA.002.15.2.1 | reverse complement strand
TGCTTGTGGAGATCGGCGCGCAGCGCGGCGTGTCGGCAGCGCAGGTGGCGCTGGCCTGGCTGCTTGGCCGGCCGTCCATCAGTTCCCTGGTGATCGGCGGCAGGACGGAAACGCAGTTCCTGGACAACATCGCGGCGGCAAGCCTGGTGCTTTCCGACGAGGAGCGCGCGCGCCTCGACGCGGTCAGCCGGCCGCCCTTGCTCTATCCCTACTGGCACCAGCAGCTGACGGCAAAGGACCGCTTTGGTGCCGCCGATCTGGTGATTGACCGAAGCGGCATCTGATCGGCAAATCGATGGCGATAGGTATCGCCGCCGCAATGATGGGCATGGCCCCATCATTGCGGCGCGCATCTTGCAAGCCTGGCCATCATCGACGCACTATCGCTTCAGCTGTTGTGTTTGACGGCTAATGCTCCTAGGCAGGACCAGAGCCGCGAGGCAGTGAAAAAGGAGCCGATATGGCGCGACCACCAAACTACGATCAGGAACGCAAGGAACGCGACCGCCAGAAGGCGGCCAAGAAGGCCGAGAAGCTGGCAGCCAAGGTTGCAGCGAGGGAACGTTCGAAGCCCGAAGACGAGACTGAAGCCGAAACCGAAACGGCAAAGTGACGGCAAAAGGCCCGC
>NZ_RZPI01001201.1:0-634 GCF_003998715.1 Mesorhizobium sp. M7A.F.Ca.CA.002.15.2.1 | reverse complement strand
CGTCACGAGGCGTCGCGGTTTGGTCGCGAGGCCTGATCGTCAGCTGCCCCCGGCGCTTGCCTGCAAGCTGTCGCCGACGCTGCCGAGCAGCGCCTGCGCCACCGCCCTGACAACCGGGCCGGCGTTCTTCCTCATGACGATGTGGAAGGAGCCGGCGTGGCGCCGCGAGGTCTTGGTCAGCCGGACGAGCTGGCCGCGGCGCAGATGCTCGTCGGCAAATCCCGCCCAGGCGAGCGCCGCGCCGCGCCCGGCGATGGTTTCGTGTATCATCGACATGTAGCCGGTGAACCGAGGTCCGTCGAGTTTCCGGTCGGTTCCGACCCACGATTGCCAACTGTCGATCGCGCCCGGCGGCGTCACCTGATGCAGCAGCGGCACTGCCAGGAAAGCCTCAGGCTCTTCCGAGGCGAGCGCCGGATAACGCGCCAGGAACGCCGGCGCGCAAACCGGGAACCACTCACCCTCGAGCAGTTTTTCGGTCACGAAGTCGGGCCATTGCCCGGCTTCGCCGAAACGGATCGACAATGCCACTTCAGGCTGGTCGAAATCCCTGTAGTCGGTGGATGTCTGCAGCAGCACCCGGCCATCGGCAACCTGCGATGTGATGAGGCCGAAGCGCGGCATCAGCCATGCC
>NZ_RZPI01001200.1:0-640 GCF_003998715.1 Mesorhizobium sp. M7A.F.Ca.CA.002.15.2.1 | reverse complement strand
GGGCTAGAGCATGATCCCAAAAAGTGGGACCCGGTTTTTGGACAAGATGATGCTCGGACAAGAGATTTCCTGATGGATCCCTACGCCTTAAAAACTTTGAACGCCGAACGACGCGCCCGCCGTGCGGCGATCCTTGTCACCGATCTCGGTGACGGGCGCGACCGGATCGTGCGCGAGGGCGATCACGTCGCCGGCGATCTCGGAACCGCGATCGCCAGGGCGTTTCGCACCGGTAATTCCGGTTCGGTCGAAGCCGAGGGGCGGACTTTCTTTCTCAACGCGCATCTGCCGCAGCCGCGTCTGGTCGTGATTGGCGCTGTCCATATCAGCCAGGCGCTGGCGCCGATGGCGAAGATCGCCGGCTATCCCGTGGAGATCATCGACCCCCGCACCGCTTTCGCCACGCCGGACCGCTTTCCCGATGTGGCGCTTCATGCCGAATGGCCGGAGGATGTGCTGAAGCGTCAGCCGCTCGACAGCTACACCGCACTTGCCGCCGTCACCCATGATCCCAAGGTCGATGATTTCGCCCTGAAGGCAGCACTAGACGCCAACTGCTTCTATGTCGGCGCGCTAGGCAGCAGGAAGACGCATGCCAAGCGTGTCGAACGTTTGCTGGCGCAGGGCGCGAGCGCCGACC
>NZ_RZPI01000011.1:0-25387 GCF_003998715.1 Mesorhizobium sp. M7A.F.Ca.CA.002.15.2.1 | reverse complement strand
GTTTCATTCCCGGCGGGATCGGCAGGCCCGCGGTCAGCGCCTTGGTCTTTTCCTGCATGATCTTCTCGACCTTGGTCTTGGCGTCGTTGTGAGCGGCCAGCACCAGGTCTTCCAGGATCTCGACATCGTCTTCCTTGAACAGAGACGGATCGATCTTCAACGACTTCATCTCGAATTTTCCGGTCAGCGTCACATTGACCAGGCCGCCGCCGGCCTGGCCGGACGCTTCCAGCGTGGCGATCTCGTCCTGCATGGCCTGGAACTTGGCCTGCATTTCCTTCGCCTTGCCCATCAGGCCGAGAAGATCTTTCATGGTCGGGTCCTTTGCGGATTCGTGGCTGGATCAGGGTTCATCGTCGTCAGCCGGCGGCTCGACCGGCACTTCGGCCTCTGCCGTTTCGGCTTCCGGCGCGTCCGGAATGCGCACGTCGATGATCTTGGCACCGGGAAAGCGCGCCAGGATGGCGGCCACTGTCGGGTCGCTCTTGGCATCGAGAAAAGCCGTCTCGCGTTTGGCCGATTCCATTTCGGCGAGCGTCTGGCCGCCCTCTTCCTTCGACAGCGAGACAAGCCAGCTGCGACCGGTCCAGGCGCGCAATTTCGTCGTCAGGTCGTTGAGCAGCATCTTGGGCGCATCGCTGGTCAGGCCAACGTCGATGCGGCCGGGCTCGATGCGTACAAACCGGATGCAGCTTTTGACCAGCACCTTGAAGGCGATGTCGCGCTGCGCGTCTGCCAGGGCAATGATGTCGGCCAGCGATTTCAGCGGCGCCGATTGCGCCTCCGTGACCGGCTCCGGCGGAGCGACGTAGGGAACGGGCGCAGGCGAGGCTTCGACCAGCCGCATGGTCTGCGCGCCGCCCGGGCCAGACGGCATGCGCGTCTGCGCCACCGCGCTGGCGCCGTTGCCTCCCCCTGCAGGCGCCCCATTTGGGCGCAGCGCGCCATTCTGCGCCGGCGCGGCGCCTTCAAGCGATCTCAACGCCTCGTCCAGCGTCGGCAGGTCGGCGGCATGCGCCAGCCGGATCAGCACCATTTCGGCGGCACTGACCGGCCGGTTGGAGGACTGCACCTCTGGAATGCCCTTGAGCAGCATCTGCCACGTCCGCGACAGCACCCTGACCGACAGCGTCCTGGCGAAATCGGCGCCGCGCTGCCGCTCGTCCTCGGATAGCGAGGCATCCTCGATGGCCGTCGGCACGAAACGCAGCCGGGTGACGAGGTGGTTGAATTCGGCAAGGTCGGTCAGCACGGCGGCCGGATCGGCGCCGGTATCGTATTGCGCACGGAATTCGCCAAGGGCTGCCGCGATATCGCCTTTCATCACATGTTCGAACAGGTCGACGATGCGGGCGCGGTCGGCAAGCCCCAGCATCGCCCGAACGGCATCGGCGCCGACAGAGCCGGCGCCATGGGCGATCGCCTGGTCGAGGATGGAGAGCGAATCACGAGCCGAGCCCTCGGCGGCGCGCGCGATCATCGCCAGCGCATCGTCGTCGACCGAAATGCCTTCCTTGGCCGAGATCGAAGCGAGATGCCCGACCAGCGCGCCGGCGTCGATGCGCCTCAGGTCGAAGCGCTGGCAGCGCGACAGGACGGTGATCGGGACCTTGCGGATCTCGGTGGTGGCAAAGATGAATTTGACGTGCGGCGGCGGCTCTTCCAGCGTCTTCAGAAGGCCGTTGAAGGCCTGCGTCGACAGCATGTGCACTTCGTCGATGATGTAGACCTTGTAGCGGGCCGAGACCGGCGCGTAGCGCACGCGCTCGATGATATCCCTGATGTCGTCGATGCCGGTGTGCGAGGCGGCGTCCATCTCGATGACGTCGACATGGCGGCCTTCCATGATCGCCTGGCAATGTTCGCCGAGGACGGCAAGGTCGACCGACGGCTGGTCGATATCAGCGGTTTTATAGTTCAGGGCGCGCGCGAGGATGCGCGCCGTCGTGGTCTTGCCGACGCCGCGCACGCCGGTCAGCATCCAGGCCTGGGCGATACGGCCGGTGGCAAAGGCGTTGGTGAGGGTGCGCACCATCGGCTCCTGGCCGACCAGCTCGGAGAAGTTCGAAGGACGGTACTTGCGTGCCAGCACGCGATAGGCGGCGGCCTTGCCTATCTCCAGGCTTTTTGGTCCCGAATTTCCGGCTTCGCTCATACGCCCGTAAAGCTCCAAATGGCCGCGCCCGAAGGCGGCCGATTCCTGCGCATAGTCTCGCCCGCGCTGCAATGCGTCGTCAATGTCGCGAGAGGGGCCGATGAGGTGGGAGGCTGGAACAATGACCCGTTCCGGGCTCGTTAGGGCTGCTTCCTTCCGGACCTGACCCGGTTGGCGAGTGGATCGTCCACCACCAACCTCCCGCTTTCCATATCGGCAATTGCGCGACGAAATGCAAGTGCGCCGCAGAAATCGCAAAAATATGGAATTGGCGCACCAAAGCGTGAGGGGCGCAATGATTCGCTTGCAGCCCCCCTGCCGCCGCTCTAGCGTTCCTGCGTTTGAGGAAAACAAGAAAAGCAAGGGAAACGCCGATGCTGCCGGGCCTGAAGGCCGGATTCACGCTGGACGCACGGCTGGAGGCGGACAGCGAGCAGTTGATGTGGCTTGGGCTGTGCGAGCTGCGGGTGATGAACGACCGCCGCTGGCCCTGGTTGCTGCTGGTGCCGCAGCGCCCCGGCGCGGAGGAAATCCACGACATGACGCCGCTCGACCAGGCGATGCTGACCTTCGAGACCAATATGGTGGCGCAGGCGCTGAAGAAAGCGACCGGCTGCACCAAGATCAACACCGGCGCGCTCGGCAACATCGTGCGCCAGTTGCACATCCATGTCATCGCGCGTTCGGAAGGCGATCCCGGCTGGCCAGGTCCTGTGTGGGGACATGGCCTGCGAGAGCCCTATCAGCGTTCCGACTTGCGACGGTTTGCCGAAACGATCAAGGCGGCGCTATAAGCGTTCCCCGTGTCCATCCCTCAACATATTCCAGAGTCCCCATGAGCTTCCGCCTGTTTGACGCGCCTTTGCGCGAGCCGAGCCAGTTCGTCGGCTTCGCCGGCAACACGATCGACCGGCAGTCCGAGAACCGCGCCGACGATTCGGTCGACAAAGCGCTGGCCGATCCGGCGACGCGGCTGCTTCTGATGCATGGCGGCCGGCTCTATCTGAAGCTCGGCGATGGCGGCGCTCTCGATCCCTGGTTCGGTGCGACCGAGAGCGAGCCCTTCAAGGTTTCCCTGGCGCAAGGCATCCTGCTCGGCTTTTCCGAACGAGGACCGGTGCTGGCCGTGCCCGCCGGCGTCGAACCCGAACAGCTTCCGGAAACAGTCAAGGCCATCGACTACCGCTCGGTCTACATGCAAGGGCTGATCGACGAGGCGGCGGCCGGCGCGATGGCGCAAGGGGCGGCTTTGCTCGCCTGGCATGCCAGCCATCGCTTCTGCAGCAAATGCGGCACGGAATCGCAGATGCGGGCCGGCGGCTACAAGCGGCATTGCCCGAATTGCGGCACCGAGCATTTTCCGCGCACCGACCCGGTGGCGATCATGCTGACGGCGACGCGGGAGAAGTGCCTGCTCGGACGCGGTCGGCATTTCGCGCCGGGCATGTATTCGGCCCTCGCCGGCTTCATCGAGCCGGGCGAGACGATCGAGGCGGCGGTGCGCCGCGAGACGCTGGAGGAGGCCGGCATCCGGCTTGGCCGCGTCGTCTACCACGCCAGCCAGCCCTGGCCGTTCCCCTATTCGCTGATGATCGGCTGCTTCGGCGAGCCGCTCAATGACGATATCCAGGCCGACCTCAACGAGCTTGAGGACTGCCGCTGGTTTTTTCGCGACGAGGTGCGCCGGATGCTGGAAAGGACGCACCAGGACAATCTGATCACGCCGCCGAAAGGCGCCATTGCGCATCACCTCATCCGCGCCTGGGTCGATTCAGAATGATGGCAGCGAACACCTAAAGACATTGCAGGAGCAGGACATGATCCGTCACACCGTCGTTTTCACGCTGAAGCATCCGCCGCATTCGCTGGAGGAAAAGCGGTTCCTGGTCGACGCCAAGAGGATCCTCACCGCGATCAGGGGCGTCACGCATTTCGAGCAATTGCGGCAGATCAGCCCCAAGAACGACTATCGTTTCGGCTTCTCGATGGAGTTCGCCGACCAGGCCGCCTACACCAGGTACAACGACCATCCAGACCATGTCGCCTTCGTGCGCGACCGCTGGGTGCCGGAGGTCGAGACCTTCATGGAGATCGACTATGTGCCGCTGGGCGCGGTGATCTAGTCCGCAACCTTCCACTGCTCACGCGACTCGCTGGCCGGATAGACGCCGAGAATGCGCACTTCGCGCGAGAAGAAACGAAGCTCGTCCAGCGCCAGCTTGACCAGCGGGTCGTCGGGGTGGCCCTCGATGTCGGCGTAAAACAGCGTCGCCGTGAAAGCGCCCAGCTGGTAGCTCTCCAGCTTGGTCATGTTGATGCCGTTGGTGGCGAAGCCGCCCATGGCCTTGTAGAGCGCGGCCGGCACGTTGCGGACGCGGAAGATGAAGGTCGTCATCATCTTGACGTCGGGCGAAGGACGCTCGGCCCATTGCTTGTTCTTGGTCAGGACGACAAAGCGGGTGACGTTTGAGTCGGTGTCCTCGACGTTTTGCTCGATGATATCGAGCCCGTAGAGGGTCGCGGCCAGGGCCGGCGACAGCGCCGCCATGCTGCGGTCCTTGACCTCGGAGACCATTTTGGCGGCGCCGGCCGTGTCGCCGGCGACGATCGCCTTCCAACCGTTCTTGCGAACGTATTTGCGGCACTGGCCAAGCGCATGGATGTGGCTGTGCACCGTCTTGATCTCGTCGCGCTTGACGCCTGGCAGCACCATCAGCTGGAAATGGATCGGCAGGAAATATTCGCCGACGATGTGCAGCTTCGATTCCGGCAGGAGATGATGGATATCGGCGACGCGCCCGGCAATGGTGTTCTCGATCGGGATCATGGCGAGGTCGGCCTTGTTGGTCTCGACCGCGTTGAAGGCATCCTCGAAGGTCGGGCAGGGCAACGGCTCCATCGAAGGGAACATGTTGCGGCTGGCGGTGTCGGAATTGGCGCCCGGTTCGCCCTGGAAGGATATTCTGTTGGTCTTTTCAGGCATGCCGATATCTCAGGTTGAAAGGATTGTTCTGGCGCGTTCGAGGTCTTCAGGCGTGTCGACGCCGAGCGGCAGCGACTGGACGATCTCGGCGTCGATGCGCATGCCGGCTTCCAGCGCCCGCAACTGTTCCAGCCGCTCGCGCCGTTCGAGCGGCGACGGCTTGAGCGCGACGAAACGCTCGAGTGCTTCGCGGCGATAGGCGTAGAGGCCGACATGATGGTAGAGCGGCCCCTCGCCCCAAGGCGCTGTGGCACGGGTGAAATAGAGCGCCCTCAGCCTGCTGCCGGAAAGCGGCGAGCCGACGATCTTGACGACATTGGGATTGGTCTTTTCCTCATCGCGGACGATCTCGACGCCGAGCGTGGCGATGTCCACCGCACTGTCCTCGAAAGGCCTGAGCGACGCGGCGATGATCCGGGGATCGATGGTCGGCAGGTCGCCCTGCACATTGACGATGGTTTCGACCTTGCGCCCGGGGTCGAGAGCGACCAGCGCCTCGTGGATGCGGTCGGAGCCGGATTCGTGATCCATACGCGTCATCACGGCCTCGAAACCGTGCGCGCGCACCGCTTGCGCCACGCCTTGCGTGTCGGTCGCCACCACCACCCGGCCAAGGCCGGCTTCGGCGGCGCGGCGGGCGACATGGACGATCATCGGGGCGCCGGCGATGTCGGCCAGCGGCTTGCCCGGCAGGCGGGTCGAAGCCATGCGGGCCGGGAGCAGGATCAGCGTGGACATTTCGGGTGCAAGGCGTCTCGAAAGAGGACAGGGAAAGTGGCAAAAGGTCTCACTGGAAGCGCCCTTATAGGTGTTGCAACGCCGCAGCAAAAGACCTAGTTTCCGCCCGATTTGACCGCCCTGGCAGGACGGTCACGATACCGACGGACGGAGTGGACGGTTCTGTCCGCCGGAAAAGGGAGCAAGGGGCGTATGGATTCCAACGAAGTCAACAAACTGCTCGCCGGATTGCTCGGAACCGTTTTCGTCGTCTTCTCGGTCGGCATTGTGTCCGATGCGCTGTTTGCGTCGCCGGCGCCGGAAAAGCCTGGTTTCGCCATCGAGGCCGCCGAGCCCGCCGAAGGCGGTCCGGCCGCGCCCGCCGCCGCGGCCAAGCCGATCGCCGATCTGCTGGCGACCGCCAATGTCGAGCAGGGTGCTGCCGTCTTCAAGAAGTGCCAGGCCTGCCATTCCGGCGAAAAGGGCGGCCCCAACAAGGTCGGCCCGGACCTGTGGGACCTCGTCGACCGTCCGGTCGCCGAGCATGAAGGCTTTGCCTATTCGGCCGGCATGAAGGAATTCTCCAAGGGCGGCACCGAGAAGTGGACCTACGACAACATCAACCACTTCATCACCTCGCCGAAGAAATTCGTGAAGGGCACCGCCATGGGCTTCGCCGGCCTGCCCAAGGACGAGGACCGCGCCAACGTCATCGCCTATCTGCGCACGCTGTCCGACAATCCCAAGCCGCTGCCGGCACCCGGTGCCGCCGCCGATGCAGGCGCCAAGCCTGCCGATGCAGCCGCTCCGGCAAAGCCGGCTGAGGGTGCCGCGCCGGCCGCTCCCGCCGCCCCGGCTCCGGCCGCACCGGCACCGGCGCCTGCCCAATAATTTCGATATCATCTCGACGACCTTGAAAAAGCCGGGTTCAGCCCGGCTTTTTTATTGGGAAAACCGCATAGGCGGCGACAAAGCCGCGCATGACGGTTTTCACGAGCGCCAAATCATCTAGATTGCCCATGAACGGGCATCGCGAAGAGGATAGTGCATGACGGTTGGCCGAACGCTTCTCAAGTCGTTGCTGGCGGCAGCCCTTCTGGCGGCGGGATTGCAGGCTGCCCGCGCCGACGAATGGCGCACCACCTCATCGCTGATCGGCGAGTCCAAATACGGCGCCAATTTCCAGCACTACGATTACGTCAATCCGAACGCGCCCAAGGGCGGCACGCTGAACTCGGTGGAACTCGGCACCTTCGACAGCTTCAATCCTTTCATCGCACGCGGCACCCCTGCCGCAGGATTGAACTATCAGGGTGGGCTCCTCTACCAGTCGCTGATGGCGAAATCCCTTGACGAGGGCAGCGTCAACCATCCCGAGATAGCAGACGCCTACAAGTACCCAGCCGATTTTTCATCCGCAACTTATCGGCTCGACCCGCGTGCCAGATGGCATGATGGCCAACCGATCACCGTGGATGACGTGATTTGGTCATTTAACTTTCTCAAAAAGGAAAGTCCGCAGTTCAACCGCTATTTCGCCAACGTCACCGAGGCGGTCGCCGTTTCAGATCGGGAAGT
Source organism: Mesorhizobium sp. M7A.F.Ca.CA.002.15.2.1 (assembly GCF_003998715.1). Lineage (NCBI taxonomy): Bacteria > Pseudomonadati > Pseudomonadota > Alphaproteobacteria > Hyphomicrobiales > Phyllobacteriaceae > Mesorhizobium > Mesorhizobium sp. M7A.F.Ca.CA.002.15.2.1. The sequence goes on along the minus strand of NZ_RZPI01000011.1, from coordinate 17,954 downwards.
CGAGTTCCGTTTTGATCAGAAGGGTAATCGCGAGTTACCGCTGATCATGGCGGATGTGGTGGTGCTGCCGAAGCACTGGTGGGAAGGCACCGATGCCAACGGCAAGAAGCGCGACATCACCCAGCCAAGCCTTGAAATCCCGCTCGGCTCTGGACCCTACAAGATCGAGAGCTTCAAACCTGGTTCGGAAGTCGTCTGGCGACGCGTTCCGGACTTCTGGGCCGCCGATCTGGCCATCAATGTCGGGCGCAACAACTACGACACCAGACGCTACACCTACATTCTCGATGACAACGCCGCGTGGCAAGCCTTCACCAAAGGCGGATATGAGGACATCCAGGCTGAAAACAGTGCGCGATTATGGATGACGCGCTACAATTTTCCGGCTCTCAAAGCCGGCGATGTCATCAAGCGGGAGTTCAAGGCGACATCACTCGCCTCGATGCAAGGTTTCATGCTGAACACGCGACGGACAAAGTTCCAGGATCGGCGCGTGCGCGAGGCGCTCGGTTACGCCTTCGACTTCGAAACCTTGAACCGCACCCAATCCTTCGGCCTCAACACCCGCTCCAACAGCTATTTCATGGGCAGCGAACTTGCTTCGAGCGGACTGCCGCGGGGCAAAGAATTGGAGATCCTCAATCAATACAAGGGCAAGCTCCCGCCAGAACTGTTTACCCAGGAGTTCAAGCTTCCGGTCTTCGATAGCCCGAAGGCCGAGCGGTCGTACCTGCGCGAAGCGATCGATCTGTTTGCGGCGGCGGGTTGGAAAATCCAGAATGGCCGTATGACCAATGAGAAAAGCGGGGAGCCTTTTACCGTCGAGATTCTGGGCTTCGACCAGGGCGCCGAACAAACGGTCAATCCATTTGTAAATATGCTGGGAAAGATCGGCATCTCGGCTTCGTTCAGGATAGTCGATACCAGCCAGTACATCGCTCGCGTCAACAATTTCGACTACGACGTCATAACCTCTCGGCTGCCGCAGTCGGACTCGCCGGGCAATGAACAACGCGAGTACTGGAGTTCGAAGGCAGCCGATACACCGGGCTCACGAAATTACGCGGGGATCAAGGACCCAGTGGTCGACGCACTGGTTGAACGCGTTATCTTCGCGACGGATCGCGACGACCTGCTCGCCGCCACTCATGCGCTCGACCGGGTTCTGTTGTGGAATTTCTATTGCGTCCCGCAATTCACCCGATCAGTAACCTGGCTGGCCTACTGGAACAAATTCGGCATCCCGGAAAAACAGCCGACTTACTTGGGTCCCGACATCGATTCCTGGTGGATCGACCCGGACAAGGAGAAGGCGCTGGCGGCCAAATACAAGGGCGGCAATTGATGGCGGCCCTGCCCCGCCGCGACTTTCTCGCCCTGGGCAGTGCCGCGGCAGCCGCTGCCCTGTTGCCCGGCCGGGCCTTCGCCGACATTGCGACTGGCATCAAGCTGCATGGCCTGTCGGCCTTCGGCGACCTCAAATACAAGCCCGATTTCGCGCATTTCGACTACGTCAATCCGGACGCGCCCAAGGGCGGCCAGATGAATTTCGCGCCGCCGAACGCAACCCTCAATCAGAGCTTCCTGACCTTCAACACGTTGAATTTCCTGGTGTTGAAGGGGGAGGCGCCGCCGCGCGCCGAACTCTGTTTCGATTCGCTGATGACAAGCGCGCTCGATGAGCCGGATGCAGTCTATGGCCTGCTTGCCGAAACCGTTACCCTGTCGCCAGACCGCAACGGTTTCCGCTTCGTGCTGCGACCGCAAGCGCGTTTCCACGACGGCTCGCCGCTGACCGCGCAAGACGTTGTCTTTGCGCTGAAGCTCTATAAGGACAAGGGCCATCCGAACCTTTCCCAGGCGTTGCGGTACATGACCGACGTGGTTGCGGTCGATCCCACCACCGTCGATCTCACCCTCAACGGCAAGCAGTCGGCGCAAAACGTCCTTGCGATCGTGGGGATGCCGATCGTCTCCAAGGCATTTTATACGGCCAATGATTTCGATGCTTCGACCATGACGCCGCCGCTTGGCTCGGGTCCCTACAAGATTGGACGCGTGGCGGCCGGACAGACGGTCGAATATGACCGCGTCGCCGACTATTGGGGCCGCGATCTCCCGGTGAACCGCGGCCTCTACAATTTCGACCGCATCCGCATCGACTTCTATCTTGACCGGCAGGCGGCATTCGAGGCCTTCAAGAAAGGCGACACGCATTTTCGCGAGGAATTCACCTCACGGGTATGGGCGACCGGATACGACTTTCCGGCGCTGAAGGACGGCAAGGTCCTCAAACGGGAATTTCCCGGCGAGAAGACGCCAGACATGCAGAGCGTCGCGCTGAACCAGCGTCGTCCGCAATTCCGCGATGAGCGGGTGCGGCGGGCGATCGCCAGATGCTTCGATTTCGAATGGATGAAGCGGGCCTTGTTTTACGGCTCCTACGAGCGCTCTCAATCGAACTTCGAACGATCGGATTACAAGGCCGAAGGCCTGCCCTCGCCTGACGAATTGGCCCTGCTGGAGCCATTCCGGGCCGAGTTGCCGCCAGAGGTTTTCGGTGAAGCGGTAACACAGCCCCTGTCCGACGGTTCGGGCCATGACCGCAAGCTGCTGGGCGAGGCTTCGAGATTGCTTGCGCAAGCCGGCTGGAAGCGCGACGGCAGTTTCGTCGTCAATGACAAGGGTGAGCGGCTGCGGGTCGAAATGCTGGCGGAGGACGATGGCATCGTTCGTATCTACACCCCGTGGTCGGAGAATATGAAGGCGATCGGGATCGACGCATCGATCCGGCAAATCGATTCGGCGCAGTATGAGCAGCGGCACAGCAATTACGACTTCGATCTTGCCTTGCTGCATTGGTCGATCGGGGCGACGCCGACTGACGACAGCCTGCAGATGCTCTATGATTCCCGCATGGCGAAAATCCCGGGGCAGCGCAACTATCCCGGCACCGAAAGCAAGGCCATCGACGCCCTGATCGCGGCAGCAGCCAAGGCGAAAGACCGTATAGAACTCGTCACGGCGCTCAGAGCGCTCGACCGGGTCTTGCGCGCGCGGCTGGACTGGATTCCAACATACTATCTGGCGAATCACCGCGTCGCCTATTGGGACATGTTCGGCTTTGTCGAACAGAAGCCTGATTTCGGCTTTCCGGTCGAGACGCTGTGGTGGTTCGATAAGGGCAAGGCGGCAAGAATTGGCAAAGGCTGAGATGTTCGCTCAACGAGGGCAGAAGGCCTGATGGGCGCCTATATCCTGCGCCGCATCCTTTTGATGATCCCGACGCTGTTCGGCATCATGGCGATATCCTTCGCCGTCATCCAGTTCGCCCCCGGCGGTCCGGTCGAACAGGTCATCGCCCGGCTGACCAATCAGGGCGGCAGCGACCGCCTCGGCGGTGGTGGCGGCGACGCGGGTGCCGGCGGCAATTTCGATGCCGCCGGTGACGTCAGCTCGAAATATCGCGGTGCGCAGGGGCTCGATCCGGAATTCATCAAGAAGCTGGAAAAGCAGTTCGGCTTCGACAAGCCGCCGCTCGAGCGCTTCGGCATGATGCTGTGGAACTATGCCCGCTTCGATTTCGGCGACAGCTATTTCCGCGACATTTCGGTGCTCGACCTGATCCTGGAAAAAATGCCGGTGTCGATCTCGATCGGGCTGTGGATCACGCTGTTGTCCTACCTGATCTCGATCCCGCTCGGCATCCGCAAGGCGGTCAAGGACGGCACTCCCTTCGACGTCTGGACCAGCGGCGTCGTCATTGTCGGCTATGCCATTCCGGGCTTCCTGTTCGGCATCATGCTGATGGTGCTGTTTGCCGGCGGGTCTTTCTGGGACTGGTTTCCGTTGCGCGGCCTCACCTCGGACAATTGGGATCAATTGTCGTGGTGGGGAAAGATCGTCGACTATTTCTGGCACATGACATTGCCGCTGACCGCGCTGGTGCTGTCGGCCTTCGCCACCACGACGCTGCTGACCAAGAACTCGTTCCTCGAAGAAATCCGCAAACAGTATGTGGTGACGGCGCGGGCCAAGGGTCTGTCGGAACGGCAGGTGCTCTACGGCCACGTCTTCCGCAACGCCATGCTGATCGTCATCGCCGGTTTTCCCGGCGCCTTCATCTCGGCCTTCTTCACCGGCTCGCTGCTGATCGAGAACATCTTCTCCCTCGATGGCCTCGGTCTGCTCGGCTTCCGGTCGGTGGTCGAGCGCGACTATCCGGTGGTGTTCGCCAATCTCTACATCTTCTCGCTGCTGGGGCTGTTCGTCGGGCTCTTGTCCGACCTGCTCTACACCTGGGTCGATCCGCGCATCGATTTCGAGCGGAGAGACGTCTGATGTCGGAGGCTACAGTCCCCGTCAACGCGGCACCCGCGCGGATCAAGCGGCCGTTTCTGTCGCCGCTCAACAAGCGCCGCCTGCAGAACTTCAAAGCCAACCGCCGCGGCTACTGGTCGCTGTGGATCTTCCTCGTCCTGTTCGTGCTGTCGCTGTTTTCCGAGTTCATCGCCAACGACAAGCCGATCATCGCTTCCTACAAGGGCGAAATCCTGTTTCCGGTGCTGGTCGCCTACCCCGAGGAAAAATTCGGCGGCTTCTATGCCGTCACCGATTATCGCGATCCGGTCATCCAGGACGAGATCAACGCCAATGGCTGGATGATCTGGCCGCCGGTGCGCTACTCCTATCAGACGGTCAACAACGCTATTCCCGAAGCAGCACCGGCCAGGCCGTCGTGGCAGTATGACGCCAAGACACGCTGCAACCAGTATCCGCAGGGTGCTGCCGACCCCGCCTGCATCGTCGGCAACTGGAATTGGTTGGGCACCGACGACCAGGCGCGCGACGTGCTGGCGCGCGTCATCTACGGCTTCCGCATTTCGGTGCTGTTCGGCCTGATCCTGACCGCCGGCTCGGCCTTGATCGGCGTCGCGGCCGGCGCCGTGCAAGGTTATTTCGGCGGCTGGACGGATCTCTTGTTCCAGCGTTTCATCGAGATCTGGTCCGCCATCCCGGTGCTCTATCTCCTGCTCATCGTCGCCGCCATCCTGCCGCCGGGCTTCTTCATCCTGCTCGGCCTGATGCTGCTGTTCTCCTGGGTGGCGCTGGTCGGCGTGGTGCGGGCCGAGTTCCTGCGCGCCCGCAATTTCGAATATGTCAACGCGGCCCGGGCGCTCGGCGTGCCCAACCGCACCATCATGTTCCGGCACCTGCTGCCTAATGCCATGGTGGCGACATTGACCTTCATGCCCTTCCTGCTCTCGGGCTCGATCTCGACGCTGACCTCGCTCGACTATCTCGGCTTTGGCCTGCCGCCCGGCTCCGCCTCGCTCGGCGAATTGCTCAAGCAGGCGCAGCGCAACCTCAATGCGCCGTGGCTCGGCATTTCCGGCTTCGTCGTCATCTCGCTGATGCTGTCCCTGCTGGTCTTCGTCGGCGAGGCGACGCGCGACGCCTTCGATCCGCGCAAGACGTTCAGATGAGCGAAGCCCCCTTGCTCAGCGTACAGGACCTCAGCGTCGCCTTCAGCCAGGGCGGCGGCCAGTCGACGGCTGTCGACCACATCTCGTTCGACATCGCCAAGGGCGAGACGGTGGCGCTGGTCGGCGAATCCGGCTCCGGCAAATCGGTCTCGGCGCTTTCGGTGCTGAAGCTTTTGCCCTATCCAAGCGCCAGCCACCCCTCGGGAAAGATCGTGTTCCAGGGCAACGACCTGCTGGCGATGAGCGAGAAGCAGTTGCGGCAGGTGCGCGGCAACAAGATCCCCATGATCTTCCAGGAGCCGATGCCCTCGCTCAATCCGCTGCACACGATCGAGCATCAAATCGTCGAGATCCTGAAGCTGCACCAAGGCATGGCCGACCGCCCCGCCAAGGAGCGCACCCTGGCCCTGCTCAACGAGGTTGGCATCCGCGATCCGCACAAGCGCCTCGATGCCTATCCACACCAGTTGTCCGGGGGCCAGCGCCAGCGCGTGATGATCGCCATGGCGCTGGCCAACGAGCCCGAACTGCTGATCGCCGACGAGCCGACGACGGCGCTCGACGTCACCGTTCAGGCGCAGATCCTCGAACTGCTGGCCGGCTTGAAGAGCCGCAAGGGCATGTCGATGCTGTTCATCACCCATGATCTCGGCATCGTGCGCAAGATTGCCGACCGCGTCTGCGTGATGACCAAGGGCAAGATCGTCGAGACCGGCCCGACCAAGGAGATCTTCGCCAATCCGCAGCATGCCTACACAAGGCATCTGCTGGCGGCCGAGCCGAAGGGCAAGCCGCCGGCCGCCAATGCCGACGCCAAGCCCGTCATGACCGGCAAGGACATAAAGGTCTGGTTCCCGATCAAGCAGGGCTTCTTCCGCCGCACCGTCGACAATGTGAAGGCAGTGGACGGCATCGATGTCACCGTGCGCGCCGGCCAGACGCTCGGCGTGGTCGGCGAATCCGGCTCCGGCAAGACGACGCTCGGCTTGGCGCTGGCGCGCATGATCTCGTCGACCGGCATGATCCAGTTCAACGGTCGCGACATCAACCAGCTGTCCTTCAATGCAATGCGGCCGCTCAGGCGCGAATTGCAGATCGTCTTCCAGGATCCGTTCGGCTCGCTCAGCCCGCGCATGTCGATCGCCGAGATCATCGAGGAAGGCCTCAAGATCCACGAGCCGAAGCTGTCGCCCGACGAGCGCGACGACAAGGTGGCCGCCGTGCTGAAGGAGGTTGGGCTCGATCCGGCGACCCGCAACCGCTACCCGCACGAGTTTTCCGGCGGCCAGCGCCAGCGCGTTGCCATCGCACGCGCCATGGTGCTCAACCCGCGCTTCGTCATGCTGGACGAGCCGACATCGGCACTCGACATGAGCGTGCAGGCGCAGGTCGTCGACCTGCTGCGCAGCCTGCAGGCCAAGCACGATCTCGCCTATCTCTTCATCAGCCATGATTTGAAAGTCATCCGGGCGCTCGCCAACGACGTCATCGTCATGCGCAATGGCAGGATCGTCGAAGCCGGCCCTTCCCAGCAGATTTTTGAAAATCCGCAAACCGACTATACTCGGGCGCTGATCTCGGCCGCCTTCAAGATCGAGACGGCACCGGTCGGCATCGTCAGCGAGTGATTTGCGTAAAGAGGGACTAAAGGACCGCAATGGAAAAAGGCCGCATCCTGCTTGCCGTCACCGGCTTTCATCCGCAGCGCTGGCGCGACCTGCTGTCGGCCGAACGCGAGGTGGTGCTGGAGCCGGACGGCGCCAGCGACCCCTCGATCACCTATGCCGTTGTATGGAAGCAGAAGCCGAACATCCTGGCGTCGCTGCCCAATCTGCGCGCCATCTTCTCGATCGGCGCCGGCGTCGACCATATCTTCGCCGATCCCGGCCTGCCCGACGTGCCGATCGTCAAAATCGTTGCCGACAACCTCACCCAGTACATGACGGAATATGTCGTCTGGCGGGTGCTCGACCATCACCGCCAGGGCCTGCTCTACCGGTCGCAGCAGTCGAAGAAGATCTGGCATGAGCCGCAGCAGAGGCCTGCCGGTGACATTTCGGTCGGCATCATGGGCCTCGGCAGTCTCGGCCGCGCCGCGGCCTCGGTGCTGCTCTCGCTCGGCTTTGCCGTCAATGGCTGGTCGCGCACCGACAAGGCCATGCAAGGCGTCGCGACCTATTCCGGCGAAGCTGGATTGATCCCCTTCCTCAAGGCAACCGACATCCTGGTGGTGCTTCTGCCGCTGACGCCGGAGACCAAGGGCATCATCAACTACGGCGTGCTGAAGGAGCTGCGGAAACGCAACGGCCTCGGCGGCTCGGTGCTGATCAATGCCGGGCGTGGCCGCCTGCAGAAGGATGCCGACATTTTGCGGGCGCTGGATGACGGCACGTTGAAGGAGGCAAGCCTCGACGTGTTCGAGGTCGAACCGCTGCCGAAGACCAGTCCGCTGTGGGGGCATCCGAAAGTGTTCGTGACGCCACACGCGGCGGCGACCTCCGATCCGGTGCATCTGGCGCCGATCATGCTGCGCCAGATGGACGCCTTCGAACGCGGCGAAAAGCTCGACAATCTGGTGGACCGCGATGCAGGGTATTAGCCAGGACAAGGCCTCATCGGGCCAGGTCCCACTCCCGGAAGCACTTCTTGATTGCCCGCAGTGACGATAACTGCACCTTTGGCAGATCAATCTGCTCGAACATAGCCAGGTAGCGTTTGCGATTTTTCGGCGTGGCGACAGTGATATGGCGGATCATATCCCATTTGACGCTGTCGCGCCCGCCCTCCAAGGCACCGCGCCTCTCCCGCTCCAACAACGTCCGGCGAAAATAGCGCAACAAACTTGCGGGTGTGGAAATGTCCAACAGGATCAATCCCGTCGCCCGCCGAAAACGTTGCGGCATACCTACCGAATAATTCCCATCCATCACCCAACGCTCTCCGGCGATTGCGGCGTCGTGCAAGGCAATGAATTCGTCCCTTGGGCGCGCTTCCCAATCCGTGTTCGGGAGATGGAAGAGCTGATCGAGGTGAACAGTCGCCAGATCACGCTTGCGGGCAATCGCGTCGGCGAGGGTCGACTTGCCACTGTTGGACGGCCCCAAGATACATATGCGGTCCCCGAGCTCCGAGAGATGCATCCGATCGTGCCCTGCAAGGTGGTTTGTTGCCTGCGATTCTCGACCCGTAGCCGCCTCCGACCTCTAGCCAGGCAGAGCGATCTTCTTCTGCTTCTCCGGCTGGCCGCAGTCGCGTCGGTCGATCGACCGGTTCATGGCATCGATCTCACCGCTCGCCTTGTCGGTATCGCGCTTGGCCTTGGAGCGCATGTCCGGCGTGAACGGGCCGAAGCCCATCGCCGGATTGGAGAAGGTCGGCTTGGCCTTGATCGGCAGGTTGTATTGCTGCGCCAACCCGTTGCGCTGCGCCAGCAACTGGTCGCACGGCACGGTGTCGTATTGCAGGGAGGACTGGACGTTCGCATCCTGCTGTTCCGACATCGACGTGCCGCCGACACAGCCGGCGGTCAGCAGGCAAGAGGCCAAGATCATCATGTTCCAGCGCATCGGCTATGCTCCTCCTGATATCCCGCCCTGACGCGAGCAGATCGCAAATATCAGTCGCGCATGCAAATCGGACTTTTTCACAGCAGGAATATTTGCGAGGCGGCGAGGCTGCCCCTCCGCAGGCGCGTGGCTGACGGAGCATCAAACGAAAAACCCGCCTGTGCGGCGGGTCACTGGCGCAAATCAGCACCATGAGCGAAAATGTACCATAGCTGAGGGCAGGGCGTCAAGAAAAAATTCCTATCGCACCCGACGAAAAGCTGCCGACACCGCCGACCGGCTGTCGTCAGGTCTTTTGTTCAGCTGAGTTCGGAGCCCTGGCCACAACGACCAACCCGTTGACGTGTTCCCCGCGATCCTGCCGGATCGCGGTTGGTTCCAGTGACAGGACCGAAAGCCCGTTGGCGGCCAGCACGTCGAGCACATAGCGTTGCGCATGCGCATAGCGGCGTGACGGCAGCAGCGCGAAATCGCCATCGCCAGCCAGCGTCTCGACGGAAAACGCGAACAGGCCATCCGTGGCCAGCAAGCCGGCAATCGTCTTCACCACGCCGCCCAGCGCACCGACATAGATGAAAACATCGGCCACCGTCACCAGATCGGCTTTCGGACCGGCATAGGGAAAATCCCGCAGATCAGCCTTATCGAGGAAATCGTAGACGCCCTTGGCCCGCGCCTTTCTCAGCATTTTGGCCGAAATGTCATACCCCTCCAGCCGGTCGGCGATCGGCCGCAGCCTCTGCCCCATCAGGCCTGTGCCGCAGCCGAGATCGAGCGCCAGCGCGAAGCGGCCCGGCCTTGCCGCTCGAATGGCCTGGTCGAGCATCCCAGGCAGGCGGTAACCCAGCCTGCCGACCAGGGACTCGTCGAAGCTCTCGGCATAATGGTCGAACAAGGTCTCGACGAAGGCGCTGGGGAGCGCATCGACCGCCGGCGCCTTGCCGATCAATTGCAGGTTCAGTGCAGCGCCTTGACGATCCGATGGATCGAGTTGCAACGACATCGTCCACGCCTGTGCGGCCAGATCCGCCGCGCCCGCCGCCTGCTGCATCTCGCCGAGACGAAACCAGCCCATCGCCCATTGCGGCGTTATTTCCAGCGCACCGAGCAGCAATTCCGCCGCCGCCGCATGATCGCCATCCGCGTGCAGCATCTCGGCATAGTCGGCGCGGCGATCGGCGTTCAAGTCGCCTGACGAGGCCTGAAGCGGTTTCATGGCGGCGGGTCCTGCCGGCGGATCGAGCCGGCGGTGCTCTATGCGGGAGTCAGCAGTGACTTACAACAGGCTTCCCGCCGCGGAATTATATCCTATCTTGGAGACCATGCGCACCAGTGTTCTGCTTCATCCCCGGCCCGAGGGCCTCTATTGCCCGCCGGGCGATTTCTTCATCGACCCGGTTCGGCCGGTCAACAGGGCACTGATCACGCATGGCCATTCCGACCACGCGCGTTCCGGCCACCGCTCGGTGCTGGCGACGCAGCAGACGCTCGACATTATGGGGCTGCGCTACGGCGAGGGTTTCGCTGGCACGACGCAAGCGGCACAACTGGGTGAGACGATTGCCCTCGATGGCGTCAGCGTCAGCTTCCATCCGGCCGGCCATGTGCTGGGCTCGGCGCAGATAGCGGTCGAGCATCAGGGCACGCGCATCGTCGCTTCCGGCGACTACAAGCGGCAGAGGGACGCGACCTGCGCGCCATTCGAGCCGATCCCGTGCGATGTGTTCATCACCGAAGCGACGTTCGGCCTGCCGGTGTTTCGCCATCCCCCGGACACCGAAGAAATCGCCCGCCTGCTGAAATCGGCCGCGCAGTTCCCTGAACGCTCGCATCTGGTCGGCGCCTATGCGCTGGGCAAGGCGCAACGGGTGATGCGGCTGTTGCGCGACGCCGGCTACGACAGGCCACTCTACATCCATGGCGCGCTGGCCAAACTCAGTGAGTACTACCAGAGCCAAGGCATCGATCTCGGCACCCTCGAACCGGCGACCGTCGAAAGCGGCGGCAAGGATGATTTTGCCGGCGCCATCGTCGTCGGCCCGCCTTCGGCCTTCGCGGATCGCTGGGCGCGGCGGTTTCCCGATCCGATCTCGTGCTTTGCGTCAGGCTGGATGCGCATCCGCCAGCGCGCCAAGCAGGGCGGCATCGAACTGCCGCTGATCATCTCGGACCATGCCGACTGGGATGAGCTGACCGCCACCATCAAGGAGACCGGAGCCGAAGAGGTCTGGGTGACGCATGGCCGCGAGGAGGCGCTGGTCCGCTGGTGCGAACTCGAAGGCATCGCGGCAAAGCCACTGCACCTGGTGGGCTACGAGGACGAGGGCGATTGAAGCCATGAACCGCTTCGCCGAACTTCTCGACCGCCTGGTGCTGACGCCGTCGCGCAATGGCAAGCTGACCTTGCTGACCGACTATTTCCGCAGCGTCGAGGATCCCGATCGCGGCCTGGCGCTGGCTGCCATCACTGGCGATCTCCACATCGCCGCGGTCAAGCCGGCGATGCTGCGCATGCTCGTCACCGAGCGCATGGATCCGGTGCTGTTCGGCTATTCCTACGACTATGTCGGCGATCTCGCCGAAACGGTGTCGCTGGTCTGGCCGCAAACGCCCGGAAACACCCCGAACCGCGAGCCGACGCTTGGCGAGGTCGTCGCCAAGCTGCAGGCGGCAAGCCGCTCCGACGGACCGAAGGTGCTGGCAGGGCTGCTCGACAGCGCCGGCATCTCGGCACGCTTTGCCATCATCAAGCTGGTCACCGGCGGCCTGCGCATCGGCGTGTCGGCGCGTCTGGCCAAACAGGCGCTGGCGGATTTCGGCAAGGTCGAGGTCGCGGAGATCGAGGAGCTCTGGCACGGGCTGTCACCGCCTTACACAGCGTTGTTCGCCTGGCTGGAAGGCAAGGCCGAAAAGCCCAGGAACACGGCGTTGGCATTGTTTCGCCCGGTGATGCTGTCGAACCCGGTCGGCGACGGCGATCTCGAAAAGCTCGATCCGGCGGATTATGCCGCCGAATGGAAATGGGACGGCATCCGTGTCCAGGCGGTGGCGGAGGGCGGCATCCGCCGGCTCTATTCGCGCACCGGCGATGACGTTTCGGGCGCCTTTCCGGACCTCGCCGAGGCCATGCATTTTTCCGCAACGCTGGACGGCGAACTGCTTGTCGGCGATCCCCGGGAGGCGACGGGAACCTTCTCCGATCTGCAGCAACGGCTGAATCGCAAGACGGTGGCACCGAAGATGCAGCAGCAATACCCGGCCTTCATGCGCTGCTACGATCTGCTCCAGGTCGGCGGCGAGGATTTGCGCGCGCTGCCGTTTCGCGAACGGCGCGGCCGGCTGGAAAGCTTTGTCGCGACACTCGACCCGAGCCGTTTCGATCTGTCGCCATTCGTCGACTTCACGGACTGGCAAACGCTGGAGGAACTGCGCCGGGCGCCGCCGCATCCGATCATCGAAGGCGTCATGCTGAAGCGCTGGGACTCAGCCTATGTCGCCGGCCGGCCGAAAGGTCCGTGGTTCAAGTGGAAACGCGATCCGCACACAGTGGACGCGGTGCTGATGTATGCGCAGCGCGGCCACGGCAAGCGCTCGAGCTTCTACTCCGACTATACGTTCGGTGTCTGGTCCGGTGCCGAAGGCGAGGAGGAGCTGGTGCCGGTCGGCAAGGCCTATTTCGGCTTCACCGACGAGGAGCTGAAGCAGATCGACAAATATGTCCGCGACAACACGGTCGAGCGTTTCGGCCCGGTGCGCTCGGTGCGCGCCGACCGCGACAATGGCCTGGTGCTGGAAGTCGCCTTCGAAGGACTGAACCGCTCGACCCGGCACAAATCCGGCGTCGCCATGCGCTTTCCCCGCATTTCGCGATTGCGCTGGGACAAGCCGGCCAACGAGGCCGACCGCATCGAAACGCTGCAGGCGCTGCTCGACCGCTAATTTCGCGCGTGCAGGGTTCGCTATGGCTCGATCGAAACGCGGATTTCGTAGATGTCGGCGGCCTTGCCCTGCTTGTCGAAGTCGGAATTGATGGCAATGGTGCCGGCCGAGCCCGGATGCTTGTCGGGAAACTGCACGTCGAACAGATATTCGTTCTGCTGCTGGCCGACTGCGTAGCGCTTGCGGCCGCAGTCGCCGAGTTCGCCGAAATTGCAGTCGACGGAAATCTGCGTCTCCTTGCCTTCCTCGGAACGGGCAATGATGTCGAACACGGCATGTTTGCCGGCCAGTTTCTCCAGCACGCCTTGTCCGACGTCGAAGCTGATCGCCGAACCGGACGCGCCGGAACGGATGCGCAGGAACGAACCGGTATCGTCCTTCATCACCTCGGCCCTGGCGTCCGACGGCGCGCTGACATGCGATGCATCGGCCGGCGAAAACACATTGATCCAGTCGCGCGACTGGTCGGCGGCGCCGGGCTTTGCCGGACCGCCGTCGGCCGGTGTGAAATCGTCGTCCTCGACGGTCGGCGGCGCTTCAGGCGGGGCGGTATCGAGCTGCGCCGACGTCTTGAAGACGCCGGTCTGCACGGCGAAGAACAGGCCGATGCCAACTGCTGCCAGCAGTGTCACGGTCAGGAAGATGGCGGTCAGCGGCAGGCGACGCCCTCTTATGCGTCGTTCATCGCGGTCGGGCGCCACTTCCGTGGTCGCGCCGGCCGAGGCCGGAACCGACATGTCGATGGCCGGAGCATCGGGAAGCGTGGCGTCCGGCATGATGTCGGGAACGACGGGCAGGACGCGCGAGCGCGGCGCATCGGCAGCGGATTGCACGGGGCCGTCGACGACGACATCGGGGGACGATGCCTGTCGGCCGGTTTCGACCGCGGGCGCCGAGTCCGCTCCGAGTTCGACCGCCGGTGCATCGCCCTGCGGGCCGACATCCGGCACCGCCGGCAGGAACTCGGATTCGATTTCGGTGATTTTCGCCTGGATTGCCTTGCGGCGCTTGATGGCGACCTCAACGGTCACACCGGGATTGGCCTGGAGCGCGCGATCAAGCGCGGCAAAAGCCGAGCGATAGACCCTCTCGCGGAACGCGCGGTCCTCGGCATTGCCTTTCTCCAAGGCGTTCCGGATCGCTTTTTCGATCGCGTCCAAGCGGGTCCCTCTGTCTTTGCCTACCTTGCCGTGATCGTTAGCCGCAGGCGACCAATCAATCAACGGGCGAGCGGCGCATTCTGCCTCGCAGAGGTATGCAAAGTCCATTCCGGCGCTGTTCCGGCAACAAAATCAGCATGTTTCACCGATTTTCACGCGCGGAGAGCGCACGTACCGTGCGCCGCATCCCTTGGCGATTGATTGGCGGACAAGGCGGCGGCCGGCTTTCGAGGGTGCCATGACGCCGCCGCAGGAATTGCCAAGTCGCATCTTGAATTCGCGCCCGGTTGCGTCTATCACCGCCGCATCTTGGAGGCGTTGGCTTCCCGGGCCGCTTTAGCTCAGTTGGTAGAGCACCGCATTCGTAATGCGGGGGTCGCGTGTTCGAGTCACGCAAGCGGCACCATTTACTTGTTCACAGCCGTCCATTCGTTTGGGGCCGCAACCCCAACATCTCACGACCTAGATGGGACGGCTGACGTGCCTCGGGACTGCTTGAAGTCGGTGGGAGTAAGGCCAGTTTGGCGCTTGAAGGCGCGGCTGAAGTGTCCCGCATTGCTGAAGCCACAGCGGAATCCAATCTCGCCCATGTTTAGGTCGCTAACCTCGAGGAGCGTCTTTGCGTAGTGCACGCGTATCGCGAGATATGCCGACAGTGGGCTCCTACCGATTTCAGCAAAAAACAACCGTTCAAGCTGTCGTCTCGAAACGCTGAGCGATCTTGCAATGTCGCTGACAGCCAACGTTTCTTGGACGTTGCTCTCCATGAGAAGGAGGGCACGCCTCAGTTGTCTACTTTCGGCGTTTGGGAAAAGATCTCCCACGGGCTGGACGTCGCGGGTCGTCCTGACCCGATCAAGAATAAGGATCTTGGCAGCTTTCTCGCTAGCTTTCTTACCAATGGACTCTGCCACAAAATGACCAGCCAGGTCGGCCGCTCCGACACCGCCAGCGCAGGTTGCGCGGCTTCTGTCGACGGAGAACAGGCTATCCGCATGTGCCAAGACTTGCGGGAACATGGTACGGAAATCTTTGACGTGGAGCCAGCTCACGGACACGTTGTAGCCGTCCAGCAATCCATATCGAGCGAGTACGAAACTGGCTGTGCAGAGCGCCGTCAATCGAACTCCGCGCGATGCGGCCTTTAGCAGGAAGGCTTCCTTCTGGCTTCCAAGAGTATCGCCCGTGTTCAGAAGCCCGCCAACGACAACGATATCGTCGTATTCCTCCGGGTGCTGGAGTTCTCTCGTCGGCATCACTTCGATGCCGCAACTTGCGCGGATAGGCAAACCACGCTCGCCAACCACTTGCCAGTCGAACTCTACTCTTCGACTCCGATCATCCTCGTCGCCCGCAAGCCGCAGCGTGTCGACGAAAAGCGCAAACGGCGAAAGCGTAAAATGGCGCGTCAGCAGAAACGCAAACTTTCTGGCCATCTCTCGTCATCACCGGTTAGGTCGGAGAACTACTGCAGCGTATCGAAAAGTGCCGCGACGATCATTTCAGGCGCATCTTCCTGGACGAGATGACCTGCTTGAGGCACGGCCGTCATCACCCCGTTGGTGAGCTTCTCGGACAATTTCTGTCCTTGCGCGATTGGGATCCACTCGTCTTCACGACCCCATAGAATTCGAACGGGAAAATTCATCGGCCTATAAAGCTTTTCGACTTCGTCGGTGAATTTTTGATCCATTTGGGCGATCTGTCGATAGAAGGCCGGCTTGCCTACGGGCCCAAGCCAAGGCTGCATATAGAGGTCCAGAGCTTCGCTGCGAAGGGTCTGGAACGCCGCGCCTTGCAGGTACGCTCGCAAGATCGATTCGTGAATGTAATCGGGGGCGCCGGCAAACGCGGCTTCATGCTTTCGCGCATGCTGCACCAAGGCGGAGCCCCAAGGGGCGACCGCCACAGGGTCGACCAACAACAGGCTACGATACCGCACATCGTTAAGATAGTGGGTGCGAAGTGCAGTCGAGCCGCCAAAATCATGACAAAGGACGTCAGGCTCCTTCACGCCCCACTCCTTCAACAGTGAGGCAAAAAGTTTGTTCTGCACGCCTAGCGACACATCCTGACCATCCGCCTTTGCGGATTGACCATATCCGAGGAGATCGAAGAAATAGACCGTCCGGCGTGAAGCTATGAGAGGCGCTATGCGGCGCCATACTTGTGACGAAAACGGCGTTCCATGAAGCATCACCAAGGGAGCGCCCTCCCCGATCCGGCCCCACGCAACGTCCTGGCCTTCAAAACGAAACGACTGATCTAGCTTCAGCATCGGTGCCTCTTGATAACCTCTATGATGATGATTGCGGAAATCGTGCCAAGGCGGAACGATCCCGAGCGACATAGCCTATCGTTCTGCGCGGTTCCCTGGATTCGCCGGCTGATTGGCAGAGTACAACACCGGTCGAAATGAAATGGTGCCCCCACCGTTTTCGCTACCCCACAGTCCGCCGTATCCAATCATGGCCGCCATGATCTGGTCCTTTGTCACTCGACCCAACGGTTTGCCGTGTCCGTCGACGACGACGCTCTCGTGCCCGCCATGCTGGCACATCAGCTTTGCAGCCGCATTCAGGGTGGTGTCAGCTGAGAGAAGAGATTTCGGCAAAGCGCTCGCCGGATTTGACGGCGTCATAATCGCGTCAACTCGTATTATACGTCCTCTGTTGACGTCCTTTACAAACGAGGCCACGTAGTCATCTGCCGGCCGAAGAACGATGTCCTGGCTCGAACCTTGTTGAACCACCTCGCCGTTGCGAAGGATGGCAATCTGGTCTCCCAGTCTCAACGCCTCATCAAGATCGTGCGTGATGAACACGATCGTTTTTTTCACCTCCTGCTGAATATTCCGCAGCATCTCCTGCATGTCTGACCGAATGAGGGGATCGAGGGCAGAAAACGCCTCGTCCATCAGCAGGATTGGCGAGTCGCTTGCCAAAGCCCGAGCCAACCCGACACGTTGCTGCATGCCGCCCGAAAGCTGGTTCGGATACCGGTCTTCAAATCCGTTCAACCCAACGCGTGAAATCCAGCGCATCGCCTTTTCACGATGCCTATAGCGATCGCCGCCTTGGATCTCCAGGCCGTACAGGGTGTTCTCCAGAACGTTGCGATGCGGAAGCAAAGCAAATTTTTGAAACACCATCGCCGTGGTGTTGCGACGAAAGGCCCGCAAAGCATGCTCATCCAATTTGAGAACGTCCTGGCCGCCAACGATGATCTGGCCAGCCGTCGGCTCAACCAGCCGGTTGATGTGCCGTATCAAGGTGGATTTCCCGGATCCCGAAAGGCCCATTATGACGTGGACCTGACCAGCAGCCATATTGATGCTAACGTCGTTCAGTCCAAGGACAAGCCCGTGGCGTTCGTTCAACTCATCTTTCGTCATCCCTCTCGCCAATGCATTCAGGTGGTTGTTGGCATTGGCTCCGAAGATCTTGAACAGATGTGAGATAACGATTCCGACTTGTTTTTCTTCACGATCAGGCATGCATCAACTCCAGGTGTCGCTGCAGCCGCTTG
This sequence comes from Mesorhizobium sp. M7A.F.Ca.CA.002.15.2.1, assembly GCF_003998715.1. Taxonomy (NCBI): domain Bacteria; kingdom Pseudomonadati; phylum Pseudomonadota; class Alphaproteobacteria; order Hyphomicrobiales; family Phyllobacteriaceae; genus Mesorhizobium; species Mesorhizobium sp. M7A.F.Ca.CA.002.15.2.1. The sequence continues at coordinate 275 of NZ_RZPI01000011.1, read as the reverse complement.
CCATAAGCTTGGCTGATACGGTCAAAAATGATGGCGATACCAACAATGGCTAGTCCATTGAACAAACCCAGCGTGAAATACTGATTGTTGATCGCTTTGAGGACCGGTTGACCCAAACCCTGCACCCCGATCATCGAGGCAATGACGACCATGGCTAGTGCCATCATGATGGTCTGATTGACGCCAGCCATGATGGTCGGCAGCGCCAGGGGAATCTGGACGTCTCGCAGCTTTTGCCAATTGGACGAACCGAAGGCATCGGCCGCCTCTAATAC